>JBNGCT010000199.1:0-1002 GCA_049974965.1 Thermovirgaceae bacterium | reverse complement strand
GCCTTGATCATTTTGTAGATTTCCCTGGCGTCCAGGACGAGATCATTGGTTTCGAACAGGCGGGCCACGCAGGCTCTCTGTGCCTTGAGCTTCAGTTTCCCGATGCCCAGGGGACCGAAAAGGATCTGATTCTTTACTTTCTCTCCATCCCAGAGGGCACCGATGTTCTCTATCCCGTATGGCGGGACGGCATTCAGATCCCCCAACACCTCCAGCGTTGCATGTCCCTTCCAGACAGTTTCCGAAAGCAGCATGGTCCCTGCAGTACCCGTCGCCAGGACTGCTGTGGCCCCCTCGAGCACCTTGCGGGTCGCCTCATAATCAGAGGCCGCCGCCGGCTCAACTTTGACGCCGAAACGTTTTTCGAGGTATTTGCATGCCCTGTCCGCTTTTTCCGGCTTTCTTGAAGTCAAGGTCACCGAGGCGCCCTCATCGGCAAAAAACAGGGCCGCCCGAAGTCCTACCGGACCTGTCCCTGCCAGAACGACGGCTTTTTTCCCCTCGAGGTCCACAGCATCAGCCAATTTTGCCACTGCCGAGGCCGCAGTGGTGTTGCACCCGTTGGAATCAAGCATCACGGAGTTTCTGGAACGTCCGAAAAAGGTAGATCTTGCCTTGTCGAGGACAGCTTCACCTTTTGAGACATCCGATCCGCCGATGAAAACCGCACTGTGCTTCAACCGGTCACCGCCTCGGGTAAACATGACGCCGTGAAGCAGGGGCACAATGTTTTCGACTGTGACGGAACCATATTGGAGAACGATGTCCGCCCCTCCATCATAGGAAGTTACGGCATCAAAAACACTCGGGTGCATATCCGTATCGAGCTGAAGGAGTATTTTTTTCATTACCACGTCACCTCTCGGGAAAACGTTTTTGGCTGTTTTCGCTGTAAGACACCAACCCTGGCATCGCGAGATTTTCATCTTCTCTCAGAAGAATTGCCTGCAGAAGATTGGGCAGATCGGATTCACGGTCCCCGAGGCCGTATCCGGCATTTTC
>JBNGCT010000198.1:0-1029 GCA_049974965.1 Thermovirgaceae bacterium | reverse complement strand
GGTCTCGAAAAGGGCCTTTCGAAACTGCGCCCGGACCTCCTCGGCGACCTCCCTGGCAAGATTGGTCCGGGAATCGAACATGGTGAGCACCACGCCGTCGAGCTCGATCTCCTCGTTGAGGTACCGCCGCACAAGGGTCACCGTCCGCATGAGCTGGCCGACGCCTTCCAGGGCGAAATACTCGCACTGGATGGGAACCAGCAGGCTGTCGGCAGCGACCAGGGCGTTCACAGTCAAAAGCCCGAGGGACGGGGGGCAGTCGATAAAGCCGATGTCAAAATCCCTGAAGGCGTTCTTGTGCCTGGCCAGCCTTGTCTCACGGCTCATGACGCCGGCAAGCTCGACCTCGGCTCCGGCCAAATCCAGCGTCGCGGGAAGAAGCCAGACGCCCTCCCAGGGGGTTTCGAGGATCACATCCTGGGGCTTCGCCTTGTCGAGAATCAGGTGGTACATGTTCTTCTTCAGGCTCTTGGCGTCCACTCCCATGGCACAGGTGCTGTTTCCCTGGGGGTCGATATCCATGAGAAGCACTTTCCAGCCCCGCCTTCCGAGCTCCGCGGCAAGATTGACGCAACAGGTCGTCTTGCCGACGCCCCCTTTCTGGTTCGCGACAGCGACGGTCCTCAACAGGGGTCACCTCCACCAGTGCTGCTTCTGGGCACGGCCGGGCCTGCGCGGAAACCGGTCCGGACAGTGTCCCGATTTTTCCCACAGGGCGAGGAAAAGCTCCCTGCCGCCGTGGCTGTACGGGTGCAATACGGGCTCGTTCAGTCCGAGCAGTCCCCACTGCGGCCCGATTTCCCCGATTTCGCCGCGAACCTTCGGCCCCTTGAAGCACAAAAGCCGCCCGCCCGTTGCGACCAGGGGGGACATATACTCGGCAACGACGCCGAGGTGCCCCACGGCCCGGCTCACCGCAACGGCGAAGCTTTCGCGGCTTGCCGCCGCTGCCTGTTCCGACCGCGCGCACTGGACGACCACGTTTTTCAGCCCGAGCTCACGCGCGATCTCCGCCAGGGCGCTGCACTT
>JBNGCT010000197.1:0-1034 GCA_049974965.1 Thermovirgaceae bacterium | reverse complement strand
CGGAAGGAACGACCCCTGAAGTCAAACCCGCCCAAAAAGCAACACGTGAGAGACCCGAAAAGGGTGTCATGGAAATTGAAGTTACCCCTGCCGGCACGGGCGAGGTTTTTGGCGATGGCGACCTGGAACTGGTACGGAAAGGGTCCGCAGACAGGATAACGGATACGGAACGAGAAAAGCCGGATATCACCGATTCGCTGGATCCTCGACTGAAGGAGGCCCTCGAAAAGGCCGAAGGTCTTGTCGATGACTTCGACGAAAAAACCCTTGAGGTGACCGCTGAAGTCCTCGAGGAAATTCCCTTCCTGAACCTCAAGCCCGAAAAGGCGGAACTCCGTCCCGGGGGAGGAGGGGTGGAGCTTTCCATCGAGTTGTCTCCTGAAGCCCTTGGGATAGGTGAGAAACAACACGGGAACCCCCCGGAAGGGGCTTCGCCTGACGAGGCCGCGACAAGCCGGCCTGAAGGACCCGATTCGGAGGACGAGGCCGCGGAAAAAGCATCCTGATTTTGACCCTTTACCGCTGGAAGCATCCCGGAGCCCATTCGGGTTTGTAAAATTACATTCCGAAGTCCGAAGGAGGATGAAAGATGAAAAAAATCGTGAAAACCGAAAAGGCGCCGGCCGCCATAGGACCCTACAGCCAGGCCGTGTGGGCAGGAAATTTCCTGTTTGTCTCCGGCCAGATCTGTCTCGATCCTGAAACGGGCGGACTTGTCGGTTCCGATGCAGCGTCCCAGGCGGAACAGGTCCTCAAGAACGTCGGCGCCATTCTTGAATCGGAGAAACTCGGATTCGACGACGTGGTGAAAGCTACCGTGTTCGCCAAAAACATGGACGATTTTGCAGCCGTCAACGAGGTCTACGGAAAATTCTTCACGGCGGACCACCCGGCGCGGGCCTTCATCGAGGTGGCCCGCCTTCCCAAGGATGTCCTCGTGGAGATCGAGGTGATCGCCCACAGGGGCTGAGGTAATCGATTCCTGACGGTTTTCTGGTGATACTTGAAGAAGCCCCGGGTGGTTGCAACCACCC
>JBNGCT010000196.1:0-1053 GCA_049974965.1 Thermovirgaceae bacterium | reverse complement strand
CGGGAGGCATCCTCGGGGCCATGATGCTTGCCGTTGGAGTGGAATTGCTGAAATTCGGCCGGGATCTTCCCCATGACCGCCGGCTCGCAACGGTCCTCGTGACGATCGTCATGTCCGTCGTGCTCAACATGGTGTGGGGGTTTGCAGGCGGCGTTCTGGTTCACCGCCAGTTGGAAAGTTCCCGGACGGGCCGCAAGGGGTAATGATCTAGAAAGCCCTGGTGGGTGTCTCTTGTTTCGTTTCTTCCGTATCCAAAGTGAGCTGCAGGCCTCCCATGATGTGTTCCTGCATGAGGTCCCTGGCACCCTGGGGGTCTCTTTTTTTTATCTTGTCAAGGATATCCTGGTGCTGTCGGGCGAAAGCCCGCAACTCCCCGGGCGGCCATTTTTCATATTTCTTTCTCTGAAGCGATATTTCCGTCCTGATCGAGTTGTACAGGTGGATCAACAGATTGTTCCCCGACAGATTCACGATGGCATCATGGAATTTCGCGTGGATATCGACAGCGGGTTCAGATCTGTTTTTTTCTTCGTTCAGTATTTCCTGAAGCGAGGCAATATCTTCTATTGTCGCCCGTTCAGCGGCCCAGTATGCAGCCTGGGCTTCGATCAGCAGGCGCACTTCCATCAGTTCGATGAGGGAGGACTGACCCGAGATCAGCCGCAGCAATTCCGTGTTGCGGATATTCCGCAAGGCGTTTTCGGACAGGAAGGTTCCCTGCCCGGGTCTTGCGTCAATGATGCCGAAAAAGTTCAATGCTTTCATGACTTCGCGGATACAGTTTCGGCTGACGCCGAACCTGGCTGCGAGAGCCATCTCCCCGGGTATCCGGTTCCCGGGTTTCCAGTACCCTTTTTTGATTGCCGAAAGCATCTCTTTCAGTACTGACTCATAAAGTGTTGATCTTTCGACAGGTTTCAGCATAACTGCACCTCTTTCCAATTGTTAGCCGAGATTACGGATCAATTATAAAAAGAAATCCACCCGTTTCCTCCCCGGAGTCCTGAAAGTCCATACAATATACATTCTAGAAAAGCCGGCTCATATGTTGAC
>JBNGCT010000195.1:0-1102 GCA_049974965.1 Thermovirgaceae bacterium | reverse complement strand
CGGCTCTGGTTGTCGTCGGGCTCGGTGTACACCGTCAGCACGCCCTCGTAGTTCCGAAGGATCACCTTCCGGTCCGAGCGGCTCACCACGTAGTTCGGGCCCACGGGGATCTTCCCCCCGCCGCCCGGAGCATCCACGATAAACAAGGGCTGCGCCATCCCCGTGGTGTGCCCCCGGAGGTATTCCATGATCTGGATCCCCTTGCCGATGCTCGTCCGGAAGTGCTCGATCCCCTCCGACAGGTCGCACTGGTAAATGTAGTAGGGGTTCACCCGGATCTTCAGCAGCCGCTGGTTCAACTCCCGGATCATGTAGGGGCAGTCGTTGATCCCCTTCAGCAGAACCGTCTGGTTCCCCACGGGAATCCCCGCGTCGGCCAGCTTCGCACAGGCCTCCGCCGATTCTTTCGTCACTTCCCTGGGGTGGTTGAACTGGGTGTTCAGCCACACGGGATGGTACTTCCGAAGCATGTCGCACAGCTTGTCGGTGATCCGCTGGGGGAACACCACCGGCACGCGGCTGCCCAGCCTCACAAAGTCAACATGGGGGATCTTGACCAGCTCGCTGATCACCCACTCCACCCGGTCGTCGCTGCAGGTCAGCGGGTCGCCCCCGGAAAGCAGCACATCCCGGAAGGTGGGCGTGTTCCGGATGTATTCGATCCCCTTTTCGATCTGCTGCTCCGTGTAGGCCCTGTCCGTCTCGCCCGCATGACGCCGCCTCGTGCAGTGGCGGCAGTACATGCTGCACTGGTCCGTGATCAGCAGCAGCCCCCGGTCCGGGTACCGGTGCGTCAGACCCGGCGTCGGCGAGTCCACGTCCTCGTGGAGCGGGTCGTGAAGGTCCGCCGCCGCAAGCTTCGTCTCCGACAACGTCGGCACCGCCTGCTTCCGGACCGGGCAGTTGGCGTCGTCAGGGTCCATCAGCGACGCGTAGTACGGCGTGATAGCCATCCGCAGCTTCGTCAGGCTGTGCTCGATCCGGTCCGCTTCCTCGTCGTCAATGTTGATCACCTGACGCAAATCCTCCACCGTGGTGATCCGGTTCGCCATCTGCCAATTCCAGTCGTTCCATTCCGTCTCCGTCACGTCGCGCCACAGGG
>JBNGCT010000194.1:0-1123 GCA_049974965.1 Thermovirgaceae bacterium | reverse complement strand
CTCTGCGCCCTCATGGGGGCCGTCTACATGGCGACCATGGGGAAAGAGGGCCTCAAGGAAGTGGCCAGGCTCTGTTACGACAAGGCCCATTACGCCATGGAAAAGCTTTTGGAGCACGGATTCAGTCGTGTTCTCAACGGTCCTTTTTTCAAGGAATTCGTCGTCAGTGCCCCTGAACCGGTGGAATCCATCAACGCCCGCCTTTTGCGGGAAGGTTTTGTCGGCGGGTACGACCTGTCGAAGGATTATCCCGAGATCGAAAACGGGTGGCTTGTGGCCGTGACGGAACGCAGGTCACGACAGGAGATTGACAGGTTCTCGGAAGTGGCGGGAGGTGAAAAGAAATGAACAAACCCGTCGAGCTGCTCAGCGAATTGAGCAAACCGGGCCGCAAGGGGTATTCCCTGCCGGCTTCGGACGTCCCAGAGGCGACGGAAAAAATCCCGGAGAAGTATGCGCGAAAACAAGACGCGGCACTTCCCGAAGTCAGCGAGATCGATGTGGTCCGTCATTTCACCAGGCTTTCCCAGTTGAACTATGCCGTTGACGTCGGGTTTTACCCCCTCGGGTCGTGCACCATGAAATACAACCCCAAGGTCAACGAACGGCTGGCCAGGCTGCCGGGGTTTCTGAACCTTCACCCTTACCAGCACGAGGACCTCGCCCAGGGGGCGTTGGAGCTCATGTACGGCCTCAAGGAGATGCTCTGTGAGATCACCGGCATGGATGACATGACCCTCCAGCCTGCGGCCGGGGCGCACGGGGAAATGACGGGGCTCATGGTCATTAAGGCGGCCCTGGAGCACAGGGGCGACAAAAACCGGACGAAGATCATCGTCCCCGACTCCGCCCACGGCACAAACCCCGCTTCGGCCACCATGGCCGGATTCGAGGTACTGGTGGTTTCCTCAGACGAACGAGGCAACGTGGATGTGGAAAACCTGAAGAGCCTCATGAGCGACGAGGTCGCGGGCATCATGCTCACCAACCCCAACACGCTTGGACTGTTCGAGGAACGGATCGTAGAGATCGCGAAGATCATCCACGACGCCGGCGGCCTTCTTTACTACGACGGCGCAAACCTCAACGCCAACCTGGGGATCGCGCGGCCCGGCGACATGGG
>JBNGCT010000193.1:0-1129 GCA_049974965.1 Thermovirgaceae bacterium | reverse complement strand
AGGCCGGCATCCCCCCATCCCATGCCTCCCCTGCTTGCCAGGATGATGACCGCCACAACCCCGAACCCGAGCAACGCACCGCACAAACCGTCAAAAAGCGCCTCCCTGCCGCCGGCAAGGCGCATCAGAAAGATCACGACACCAGGAGACCAGGCGAAAACATCGTAGACATACCCTGAATAGATGTCGGTCAGGGAGTTCAGCAACAGGCCATAACCCAGGACAAGTCCGGCCAAAGCCGCCCAGGAAAAACCCCAACGCCACGCCACGGAAACACCGATGAAGGCGCCGGCAAGCTCTACGAGGAAATATCCCGATGAGAACGGCTTCCCGCAAGACCTGCAACGACCACGAAGCACCAGAAAGGAAACGACGGGTATCAGGTCCGACCAGGAAAGCGGTCTGCCGCATTCATCGCAGCGTGACCGCTCGTTACCCCACCAGGGGCGCCCGTGAAGCGTCCGCCAGGCAACCACGTTGAGAAAAGAGCCCATGCAGGCACCAAGGGAACCATTCAGGAAAACCCAGACAAATTCCACGGAGACACCTCCGTTTTTTGTCGACCTCGAAAAAAACAGCCTCATTGTAACCCAAGAACGGGAGACATCCGCCTTTTCGCGTGAGGCTTTATCATGATAAAATATCATTACTATTACTCGGCGTGTCTCTCCTGGAGGTGATGGGCAATGCCCAAAAAGATACTTGTCGCCGTCGATCTCAGCCACATGGGGAAACAGGTGGTCGATTACGGGCTCAACCTTGGAGCGCGCCTGGATGTGACCGTCAGCCTCATACACGTGCTCCCCCATCCGTATCTTTTCAAGGGATACGAACCCTGGATCCCCAGGGAAGGCATCGATCAGGAAGTTTCGGAGGTCGCCAGAAAAAGGCTTTTCTATTACCTGAAAAAAGCCGAGGAAAAAAACCCCGCGCTCGAGCACGTCAAGAGGAACGTGCACATTTTCGAAGGAAACCCCGGCGACATCATCATCCGCTTCGCCCGCGAACATGACTATAACCTGATCGTCACGGGCTACCGCGGCCACAGCACCATAGAGAGGCTCGTCGTGGGAAGCACCGCCTCAACGGTCGCGCGTTATGCCCATTGTTCGGTCCTGATCTACCGGCC
>JBNGCT010000192.1:0-1149 GCA_049974965.1 Thermovirgaceae bacterium | reverse complement strand
TCTTCACGCTTGAAACTCCAGTCCTGAGCAATTTTGTTGATATATGCCTGCGCCAGTATGTTCGCCCTGTTCCACCTGAGAGTCAGTTCAACCTCTTCGTCAAGGTAAAGACCTTCCATTGCTGCGGCCTGACTCAAAAGGAGGGACGTTACCACCTGGTCGACGAGTGCCTCCCTCTGCTGAAGCGTCATCCGGGCAAGGACGAAGGGCATCATTTGCTTCTGGACACCGCTTTGGCGGACGACGAGGCTGATAAGTTCCTCTTCCCTGACCTTTTCCCCACCGACGGAGACGATGGGCTTCGCTTCGTCAGCTGCAACCGTACCTGCCATCATCGCAGCCAGAACAACCACAAGCACCGCCCGGACCAGTTTCCCCTGTTTCTTCCTCAAAAAGTTCATGAAACACCTCCTGTTTCGTCTATCTTACCGGCATATTCGAGCCTTTTTTCGGCCCACCCTGATATGGAATGGGCACATACTGCACCGAGGGGCGGCGCTGTCCCGACTGTGGATAGAGGCGCATGATATCACAGATGTCGTCGGGCATTTCCGTGCTGATGAACATTCCGAGACGCTTGGCCTCCTCACTTGATATGGGATAGTCATGTGTCCAGCGGCCCTCGGTCAGGACCGTGGCAAGCCGCTCGGCTTCTTCTTCAGACACATTGTCCACAAGGAGATCCTTGACAAACTGCCTGGTCTGGACCAAGGCTTTCCGCGAAACGTCGGCCATGATGAGGGTTTCGTCATCGAGCTCGGCCACAGGTTTCTGCTCGACCGTCTTGAGTATGGAAGCCGCCGGATACTGGCCGATCTGCGGATCAACAGGCCCCAAAACAGCATGTTCATCCATGACAATCTCATCGGCGGCAAGGGCGACGAGGGTCCCTCCGGACATGGCGTAATGGGGGACGAAAACGGTTACCTTGGCCGGATGCTTGTTCAGGGCCGCAGCGATCTGCTCCGCCGCAAGCAAGAGTCCTCCTGGCGTGTGAACGATAAGATCGATGGGCGTATCCGCCGACGTGAGCCGTATGGCCCTCAGGATCTCCTCGGAATCCTCGATATTGATGTAGCTTCTGGAGAACATCCCCAGGAAACCGATGCTTTCCTGCCTGTGAATAAGGGTGATCACCCTGCTTCCCCG
>JBNGCT010000191.1:0-1171 GCA_049974965.1 Thermovirgaceae bacterium | reverse complement strand
TGAAGCCTTTTCCCGATGCCGTGACCCGCATAGTTTCTGACGATACCGTATCCTTTCGGGGTGACGAAGGACTCCACAGCGTGCCCGATATCCCCGATGGTTTTACCTGCCCTTGCAGCGGCGATCGCCCGTTCGAGGGCCTCTCTCGTCACCTCAAGAAGACGGCTTTTGTTTTCGCTGATCCGTCCCACGGCATAGGTGTACGCGGCATCTCCGAAATATCCTTCGTACTGTACACCGACATCAATGCTGACGATGTCCCCTTCTTGGAGGACTTTCTCCCGGTTCGGGATCCCGTGAACGATTTCCTCATTGACAGAGACGCAGAGCGCTCCCGGGAAAGGCCTGGGGACACCGGGGACCTTGTATCCAAGGAAAGCAGGTTTGGCCTTCGCTCGCGCGATGAGTTCCCGGGCCTTTTCATCGAGGGTCAACGTATCGACTCCAGGGGCCACCAGTTCTTTCATGCATTCAAGAACGTCGACCACGATCTTTCCGGCCGCCCTCATCAATGGAATATCCTTGCCGGTCTTCAGGGAAATCATTGTAACCCCTTGACGGAGTTTACGATGGCCGCCACCACTTCGGCACTCTCCCTGGAGGCGTCCACCTCAACGAGAAGCCCCTTTTCCCTGTAGTATCCGATGAGGGGCGCCGTCTGTTCCTTGTAGACTTCAAGCCGGTTCCTGACGACTTCTTCCCTGTCGTCATCCCGCTGATAAAGCTCGCCTCCACACTTGTCACACCGGTCATCCTCACCTGGAGGCTTCGAGCGGACGTTATAGATTGCCCCGCAAGATTTGCAAACCCTCCGTCCCGAAAGCCGTCTGACGACCACTTCATCCGGGGCCTCGAAGAGGATAACGCCGTCCAGGGCGAAGCCCATCCGGTCTAAAAGCGCATCAAGGGCCTTTGCCTGAGGAACCGTCCTGGGAAACCCGTCAAGGATAAAGCCCTTCAGGCAGTCTTTTTCGGCAAGTCGCTTCTCCATCATTCCAATGATGATATCGTCGGGGACGAGCTTGCCGGCATCCATGTATTCGCGGGCCGCTTTCCCAAGTTCTGTGCTTTCCGCTACGTTTTTCCTCAAGATATCCCCTGTCGAAATATGGGCGATCTCTTGGTCCCGGCTTATGACTTCAGCCTGGGTTCCCTTTCCGGCCCCCGGAGG
>JBNGCT010000190.1:0-1192 GCA_049974965.1 Thermovirgaceae bacterium | reverse complement strand
ACAGTCGCGATGGATGCGGCGAAAAAGACTCCCAGCACGATCTCGAAGGTCCCCTCGATAATGTTCGCCCCACCTGTTCGCGCCCCGAAATAATACTGGCCCGCCAGCCCTCCGGCCCCATGGCACATGGGCATGCCGCCGAAAAAGGACACCACCAGGTTCATCACACCCATATTGACGGCCAGCTGGCGTTCGCTTACGACTCTACCCGGCCAGTAGGCTGTTATGAGGGCGCTCGTGGCGATCACGGCATTCGTAGCCGTCAGGGGGATCTGGGCCAGTCCACCGCGGACGAACGCATCCCACGCAGCGCCCGGAAGGGGCAGACGCCATTCTGGCAGACGGAAGCCGAAGGAGGCAAGGCCTTCGGCCTCGGGGGAAAGGGCGACCATGACGATTCCCGCGATGACCAGCACTACCGACGCCGGCGCATGGCGGCTTTTCCTCAAAAGCACGATAACAACACCGCTTGCGACGAGCAAAAACCACTGCCCCCCGACAAGATGCAGCGCCTCTTTTGCAAGAAGCAGCCCCAGAGAAATCTGAATACCCCTGATGACCTCCCTGGGCGTCGCCTCGGCGATCCTGTCAATGATCCCCGTAAACCCGAAAAGAAGCCAGACAATCCCCATGGCAAAGGCGGAAGCATAGACCATGCCCGGACTCCAGGCCTGGGCAATGGCCACGACGGCAAGCACTTTCATGGGCTCCACCGGCATTGGAAGCCGGTACAGGAGCCCGAGGAGAATGTTTGAAAGGCCCATCATGACCAGAAGGCCCGCCGGGTCCACGCCGCAGACGGCGATATACCCTACCGCCAGGGGCAGGAGCGTCCCCAGGTCCCCGAGGGAGCCTCCCAGCTCTCGGAGGTTGAATTCAAAATCCCCGACTTTCACGGCCCTTTCCCTTCGTCAGGGATACAGGTCGGTGCTGACGTACTTGAGGCCCGAGTCGCAGACGAGAAAGGCGAGGGTCTTTCCGCGTTCCCGTCCCCGAAGGAGCCGGGCTGCGGCAAAGACATGGGCGCCCGTTGAAAACCCCCCGAAGATGCCCTCGTGTTCCGCCAGGGCCCTCGCTCCCTCCATGGCCTCCTCGTCGGTGACCGTCAGGTACTCCGTCACAAGTGAGGGGTCAATAAAACCGAGGTCGCGGCTGTATCCTCCGCCCTGGATCCTGTGGTTCGGGTTGGTCA
>JBNGCT010000189.1:0-1196 GCA_049974965.1 Thermovirgaceae bacterium | reverse complement strand
CTCGCCGCCGGGACTCCTCCAATGTCCTCGCTCGAAAAGTACAGGGCCCTTTTCGCTTCCATGAACGAAGAGACGGAAACGCGGGAATATCTTTATGAGGACCGCAGGTTCCATAACATGCTCTACGAAGCCTCGGGAAACAAATATCTCGACATCATGCTGAAAAACATTTCGGACCTCATAAATCTCTGTCGCCATTACTCCGTCGAAAGCCTTTCCCTCTCGACCCTCGCCGATGACCACGTCAGGATCATCGATGCACTCATGGAAAAAGACGCCGAACAGGCGGAACATTTCATGAGGATTCACCTCGAAAGATCGAGAGAGGGGTTGCTTCGGTATCTCCGGAATCATCCCGATGAAACCGTTGAAGCCAGGAAAGAGGTCCCTTCCCCCTCCCAAAAGCAGTAAAAGGCCAGAACAACAGGCGAGCAAGGAGGCAGCCACTCATGGAACCGTCCTTTTTCCTTTACAAGCTTGTAAAAAGTGCTCTGGTCCCCCGGGGGGTTTTGCTACCATCTCCGCCATCTTTGCCCTTGCGGCCTTCAGGAAACCACGCAAACCCTGGCTGGGAACAGGTCTTCTTGTTTTTGCCGCGCTACTCTGGTTTCTTTCAGCCCCACTAGGTTAGCGGATCCTGCTTTCGCCCCTTGAAAACGCTTTCAGCTCATCGCTTCCCGAAAGCGGGAACCCCGTGGTCATGATTCTTGGCGGTGGAAGCCGCTACGGAGAACATCCGGAAGATGTCCAACCCGGTCCTTATACCCTTCAGCGGCTGACGGAAGGTTTTTCCCTCGCCCATGAACGCCGGTGGCCCATACTGGTGACAGGAACCCGTCCCGCCGAAAGCGGGCACATCTCCGGCGCCAGGGCCATGGCGGCAACCTTGAGAAAGATGGGATTCACCGGCGCGATACTCCTTGAAGAAGAGTCACGCACGACATGGGAGAACTTTGAAAGATCGGCCGATTTGATCGACACATTCGGTTTCGATACCCCGTCGTGGTGGTGACCAATGCCTTTCACATGAAGCGGAGCCTTTGGTGCGCCGAAAAAACCCTCCCTGACGTCGAGGTTTATCCCTGGTCCGTTGGCAGGCTTTCAGACGACCGTCCGCTTGACGCTCTTGATTTCCTTCCCGATTCTCTCCACGAAAGCATCCTTGGTCTCCACGAATACCTGGGACTTGTCGCCTA
>JBNGCT010000188.1:0-1255 GCA_049974965.1 Thermovirgaceae bacterium | reverse complement strand
CCCACTTCGTGGAAATGTACTTCCCGGGGACTTTTCCCGTGAACAGCACCTTCCGCCTCGGCCAAAAGATTAAAAGCCTGCAAGGCCTTTTCCTTGACAAGAAGGCTGAGGGAACTCCTGTTGATAATTTCCTCAATCTCCGGCAATCTCCTGTGAGGATGACCCTCCTTGGCGACAACCTTGACATCCAGTCCGGTGATTCCCTTTCTGCCGGATCTTTCAACGACAACATGGAAACCTTCGAGATCCAGTCCGCGAATATAAGGCTGCAGGTCCCTTTCCCCCTGAAGGTCCAGCAAGGCACCCAGAAGCATGTCCCCACTAATGCCGGAAAAGCAGTTCAGGTATAAAACACGTTTCATGATAATACCTCTTTCTTCTCAGGATCATTTTTCCCCTTGCCCCGTATCATTGTCGCGGCAGCATACCCTGCACCGATTCCGTTGTCAATATTGACCACCGTCACTCCCAGGGCGCATGAATTGAGCATCGTGAGAAGAGGGCCGATTCCTCCCAGAGCGACACCGTAGCCGACACTGGTGGGAAGTCCTATGACCGGACAATCCGTCATGCCGGCAACCACCCCCGGCAGAGCACCGTCCATCCCGGCCACTGCAATGATGGCCTCCGCTTCGTGGAGTCTCTCGAAGTGCGCCAGAATACGATGGAGTCCTGCAATACCCACATCAAAAAGCCTTTCGACGGAACACCCCATTGTCTCTGCAGTGGCCGCCGCTTCTTCGGCCACCGGGACATCACTGCTCCCACCCGTCACAACAAGCACTTTCCCATGCCTGAGGGGGGTTTTGTCACGATAGAGCCTGCCGAGTCGCGGGACCTCCAGATACTCAAGGTCCGGGAGAATTCTCACCAGTCTATGGTATTGCTTTTCGTTCAACCTTGAAAACAGGGCGTTGCATCTCGTTTCGGACAAGATCGAGGCAATGCTCTCAAGGTGCTCGTCCTTTTTCCCCGGGCAATAGACTATTTCCGGGAAACCCCTTCTGAGAGCCCGGTGCGTGTCAAACTTGACCTCTCCAAGATCTCTGAAAGGCAAGCCCTTCATTGAATCGACAAAACATTGCACGGTTATATCACCGCTTCTCAATTTTTCCACCAAGAGTCTCAGCTCACGCTCATCCACACAAAGAGTCCCCTTTCATTTCTTGCAGATCCCGAATGCGGGAAAGCTTTTATATTGAATGTTTTCTTATAACATATCTCCATCGTTTGTCGTTGGAAAGTCTAGTATACA
>JBNGCT010000187.1:0-1300 GCA_049974965.1 Thermovirgaceae bacterium | reverse complement strand
GTTTAGAATAGATATCTTGTTGAGAACAATATTCAATTGAAAGACATCAAATAAAATGAGGTGGTTTTGAATGCGTATTGGAATTCCGGCAGAAGGGGAGGATTTTTCGGCGCAGGTTTCAGGCAGGTTTGCAAGAGCTCCCTGGTTTCTTCTCGTTGATCCGGAAACCGGCGAGGTCGAAGCCCTGAAGAACCCGGCAACCGCCGCCTCCCATGGGGCCGGGGGACAGGCCGTGCAGGAGCTTGCCCGCCACGATGTCTCCGTGGTGTTTGCACCCCGTGTGGGGCCCAAGGCTGCGGGTGCACTTTCAGCCGCGGGCATGTCTGTTTATGAGGCCGCGGACTGCACCTGCAATGAAGCCCTCGAAGCCTACAAGGCGGGGAAGCTTCCCCTGGTTCAGGAAGGGAGATAGACTTCATGGCTGAAAAAACAGCGGGCGGGCCAAAACAGCAGCAGGAGAAAGCCGGAGAAACCTGTGCCGGTATGCCGGTAAAGACGAAAAGAAACATCAAGCATGTCATCGCCGTGGGAAGCGGGAAGGGTGGAGTCGGGAAAAGCACGGTTTCCGCCCTGCTTGCCGTCGGCCTGGCGAAGAAAGGCGCCAAAGTCAGCCTCCTCGACGCTGACATCACCGGGCCTTCAATTCCGAAACTCCTGGGTGTTCGGGAGGTCCCTTTCAGCACGGACTCCGGTGTGGTGCCCCCGAAGACGGGATGGCTTGGAATACGGGCGATGTCGATAAACCTGATGCTGGACGATCCGACAAAACCCGTCGTCTGGCGTGGCCCGTTGATCGGAAACGTGCTCAGGCAGTTTTGGGAAGAAGTTAATTGGGGTGATACGGAGTTTCTCATCATCGACCTTCCCCCCGGAACGGCCGATGCGGCGCTTACGGTCATGCAGACCATCGACCTGGACGGATTGCTCGTTGTGACGGCCCCCCAGGGGCTTTCGGCGCTGGTGGTGGAAAAAATGATGCACATGGCCGGAATGCTCGAGGTCCCACTGCTTGGGCTTGTAGAGAATATGGGGCACGCAATCTGTCCCGAGTGCGGGGCGAAATGGGAGCTCTTCGGCCCGAGCCACCTGAAAGAAACCGCGGAGAAATGGCACATCCCCGTCCTTGCCGAGATCCCGGTGGACAAGGAAATTTCGATTTTGGGCGATGCCGGTCGGCTGGAACACTACACGAAGGATAGAATTGCGGAAAACCTTGCGGAGGCCCTTTTGGCGATCCTTCCTGAAAAAGCGAAGCAGCAAGGGTAAAGGAACAAAAATGCCGGAAGCCTCGCGAGGCTTC
>JBNGCT010000186.1:0-1301 GCA_049974965.1 Thermovirgaceae bacterium | reverse complement strand
CCGCCGGTTCCCGCGAAGTCGACGAATCCGTCAAGCCGGCCTCCCGTCTGTTCCCATATCTCTTCCCCCGTACCAAACTCGTGGGCGTGAACATTCCCTTCCAGTCTGAACTGGTCGGCCCTGAAGGCCCCAAGTTCTTTCACAAGCTCACGGGTCCGCTCCTCCACCAGCTGGAGGTCCTCGCCTGAAACCTGCCCTGAGGGCGAGCCGGGGGCCTGGTCGACGAGAATCACTTCGGCACCGAGGGCACGCATCATCCGCGCCCGTTCCATGGAATTGCCCCTGGACATGACGGCATAGAAAGGGTATCCCTTGACACCGCAAACGATGGCGAGCCCCGTCCCGGTATTGCCGCTGGTAAGCTCCACTACAGGCCTTCCCGGTTCAAGCTCCCCGGAAGCTTCGGCCTCCTCGATCATCCTCAGGGCGATCCGGTCTTTCTTGCTGCATCCCGGGTTGAGGTGTTCCAGCTTCGCCAGCAGGGTCCCCTCGAGCTCCCAGGCTTTCCGGAGACGCTCGAGCCTGACCATGGGCGTCTTTCCGATCACGTCGAGGACACTGTCTTTGACGGGTTCCACGCAAAACCACTCCTTTTTGCTTTTGCTCTCAGTTCTTTTTCTTGTGCCAGACCACGCTGTACAGGTCGTCACGGCGGCTCTGGAGGCTCCTCACGCTGCCCGTCGCACGGAGTTCCTTCAGCAGGTCGATATCCAGGTCCGCGATAAGGGCCATTTCCGTGTTGGGCGTCGCCTCGGCCGCAACGGCGTCATGGGGAAAGGCAAAATCGGAGGGAGTCAGCACGGCCGCCTGGGAGTACTGGATGTCCATGTTTTCAACCTTCGGGATGTTCCCAACGCTGCCGGAAATGGCGACATAGCACTCGTTTTCGATGGCTCTCGCCTGGGCACAGTGCCTGACCCTGAGATAGCCGTTCCTGGTATCCGTCCAGAACGGGACCAGAAGTATCGTCATACCCTGGTCCGCCAAAAGCCGCGGGAGTTCCGGGAACTCCACGTCGTAGCAGACGAGGATGCCGATCTTGCCCACGTCGGTGTCAAAGACCTTGAGCTCGTTCCCTCCCTGGAGCCCCCAGGTCATGTATTCGTCGGGGGTGATGTGGAGCTTGTACTGCTTGTCCCAGGTCCCGTCACGCCGGCAGAGGAAACAGACGTTGTAGAGCGCCCCGTCCCGGTACTCGGGGACGCTCCCGGAAACGATGTTGATGTTGTAGCTCATGGCCATCTCGATCAGGGCGTCCCGCAATGGTTCCGTATGCTCCGCCAGGGAACGCATGGCTTCCG
>JBNGCT010000185.1:0-1314 GCA_049974965.1 Thermovirgaceae bacterium | reverse complement strand
TTTTTCGAAAAGGACGTCACGGGATGGAAGGTCCTCTTCAACACCGATGATGAACCGCGACTCAGGGAGATCCTCGACAACTACGCGCCCGATGTCGAGATCGGCATTGTGGGGCAGTAGCCTGTGAGAGACTCTGTTTTATTTGACGTCGTCCTGTGTGCTTTTTATGGTAAAGATGACGTTATTCAAAAGAGATACCAGGTAAATGTGCTGATACAAGAGCATGATGTCAGGGCAATTCAAAAAACCTGACAGTGGAAAACCGCACTGAACATGTTTTCTTGGAATACCGAAAGAAGGCTTGTTTACGGGTACTGCTGAAAAAGAGGACGAGGCGCTTTTGTCGCTTTTGAGCCAGCACAATCTCTCCATGACGCCCGAGATGGCGACCGAGGTCGGGTCCATGTTGAATGACCTTTTGACCCGCGGCGGGCTTGATTCCATGATGTGGACCATATCGCTCATCTTCTGCGCCCTGTTCTTCGGCGGTGCCATGGAAGCCTGCGGGTTTCTTGAAACCATCGTCCACGGCCTCACGAAATCGGTGAAGACCGTTGGAGGAATGATGTTGTCGGTCATCGTCTCCTGCTTTGTGGCGAACCTCTTTTTGGGTGACCAGTACCTGTCGCTGGTCATTCCGGGCCGAATGTTCAAGAAGACCTTTGAAGAGAAGGGCCTTGCACCGCGGATGCTCTCCCGTGCCACCGAGGACTCGGGGACGCTGACGTCGGTCCTGGTTCCCTGGAACACCTGTGGTGCCTTCCAGAGCAGCGTTCTGGGTGTGCCGACCCTGGCCTATGCCCCGTATGCTTTCCTGAACTACCTGAACCCAATCGTGTCGGTCATCATTTCTTACATGAAGATCGGCATCTACTGGAGGACCTCCGAGGGCGAAGACGTCGTCTCCAAGGAGAAACCTGAATAACAAAAAAGGATCGGGATAAAACAAAGGGGCGGGAGGATCCCTCCCGCCCCTTTGTTGTGCACGGCGGCCGCTGGTAAAGTCCTTTCAGATATTGTCGCCTTCAAGGAAGACAGCGCGTTTTTCCCGAACTGGGAAATCGTTTGACACCTGCCTGTGAGGAGGGGTATTCTCAAAAAGTCCTACTTGCATACAAACATTTGACACTCTTGGTTCACCGGAAGTTTTTATCTGGTATGAGGAAAGGAACGGAAGGAGGAGGCACATGCACATTCGTCCATGGAAAGAGGTTCCCCTGTGGCGCGACGTGACGGAGACGGAATGGAACGACTGGAATTGGCAGATGGCGAACCGGATCACCACGGTGGAGGATTTGCGTCAGGTGATCAACA
>JBNGCT010000184.1:0-1333 GCA_049974965.1 Thermovirgaceae bacterium | reverse complement strand
GGCTCGAAGAGGGCAAGATCCACATCATGACCTCCATCGCCTGGTCTGAGGAGCGCCGTCTGCGGTTTGATTTCACGAACCAGACGGTGCTTTCCAACTGGGGGGTCGTGTACACGAGAGGCACCCTTCCGATCAGTTCCATATTCGATCTGGCCGGCCGGGTGGTGGCCTTGGAACGCGGCGATATCTACGGTCAGGATTTCATGCATCTTGCCGCCAATTTCGGTATCGACTGCGAGTTTCTCGAGACAGGGAGTATCGAAGATGTTTTCCGCGCACTTTCCACGGGTCAGGTCGATGCCGGGGTTGTAAACAGGATCTTTGCCGCCAGGCATGAAGACCAGTATGACGTTCATCCCACGAACTTCATCTTCAGCCCCGTGGACCTCCGTTTCGCCGTACCGAAAGGCAAAAACCGTGTCATCGTCCAGGTTCTCGACTTCCACCTGGCCGAGATGAGCCGCAATCCTGATTCCGCCCTGCACCGGTCCATTGCGAAATGGGTCGGCGGCGGCAACATGATAGAGACGACGCCGAAGTATTTCATATGGGGCGGAGTGTTTTTGATCCTCCTGGTGCTTGTGCTCACCCTTGCGGGCTTCAGGCTGCGGAGACAGGTCTGGCACCGGTCGAGGGAACTTTTGAAGAGCAAGCAGGACCTGATCCGGGAGAAGGTATTCCTGGAGAAGCTCTTCGAGGAGATCCCCGACGCCGTGGTCCTTGAGAATCCCTACAGCTCCGTCATACAGCGCATCAACGCAGGCTTCACGCGGGTTTTCGGCTTCACCTCCGAGGAAGCCGCGGGAAAGACCCTGAACGATCTGGTTGTCCCGCCCGACCGGCAGGAGGAAGGCCGGCAGTACGATGCCAAGGGGGCCATGGGAGAGAACCTTTTCGCCGAAACGGTCCGGTGGAAGAAGGACGGAACACTGCTGGACGTCATCATGTCGGCTGTTCCGGTTTATGTGGGGAAAAAACTCACGGCGGTCTATACGATTTACCGGGATGTGACGGAACTCAAGAACGTCGAGCGGGATCTTCTGGCAAGCCGCAACGCCGCCCGGGAAAGTTACCGGCGGATGGAAAACACCTGGGAACAGACCGTGGCGGTCCTTTCGGCGGTGGCGGAGTCGAGGGACCCTTACACGGCGGGGCACCAGCGGCGCGTGGCCGAACTGGCCGTGACCATCGCCCGGGAACTCGTTTTCAGGGAGGAAAAGGTCAAGGCCATCGAACTGGCCGCCCGGCTTCACGATATCGGAAAAATCAACGTCCCCACGGAGATCCTCAGCAAACCCGGCATCCTGAGCGATCTTGAGATGGACATCATCAG
>JBNGCT010000183.1:0-1392 GCA_049974965.1 Thermovirgaceae bacterium | reverse complement strand
CTATGTCCTCCGGGGAATGCCATTTCCCGTATCCGATTCCCGGACAACGGCACTTTTCCTTTTCCCAGGCTCTTTTACTTCCGAGAAGAGAGGGCCAGAAGGGATAGAGGCGGCACTGGAGGGGTCTAAGATCATACAAAAGGCATTTAGCCGTCTCCTTGTCGTAGAAGACACATTCACCCGAGGGTCTTTCACGGAGCGAGAGCCGCTCCTTTCCCGAAAAGCATGTGGTTCTCGTAAAGGATTTGACGGGCAGCCCCATCCTGTGGAAAATCTTTAATGCCTCTTCAAAAGACACCAGAACAGTCCCAGGTTCTCCCCTGCAGCATCTACCGCACCCGAGGCAGGAAAACAATAAACCATTTCCCCACCAGGGTTCATTTATGTTCACCCGCGTCTACCCCTTTTCCTTGACGTACCCAAAAGCGCCCCGTTGGCTTTGAGGACATCCAGAGAATCCAGGGCCTTCCCTGTCCCCAGAACGACACACTCAAGGGGGGCATCTGCGACATAGGCGGGTATCTCCGTTTTTTCGGTAAGAAGTTCGGGAAGCCCCCTTAGCAGTGCTCCTCCACCAGTCAGGGTGATTCCCCGGTTTATGATATCCGCGGAGAGCTCCGGCGGCGTCTGTTCCAGAACCTGTCGGACTCCTTCCACAATCATCTGGATCGTTTCCTCTATGGCCGCCGCGATGAAGCTCTCCGAAATTTCTATCTGACGCGGCAAACCAAGGACAAGATCCCGGCCCTTGATAACGATCGTCTTTTCCCCGTCTCCAGACGGAAGGCATGTGGCGATTTTCATCTTTATGTCTTCCGCGGTCTGTTCCCCTATGGCGAGGTTGTATTCTTTGCGAATATACCGCGTGATGTTTTCATCCAAATGGTCTCCGCCGAGTCTCAGGGATTCCGTAACGACGATGCCGCCGTATGAGATGACTGCAATATCCGTTGTTCCACCCCCGATATCCACAATCATGTTTCCCCTGGGTTCGGAAATATCGAGGTTCGCTCCGATTGCCGCGGACATGGGCTCTTCTATGAGGTAGGCCTCTTTCGCCCCGATTTCCACAGCCGCTTCAAGCACGGCTCTCCGTTCCACATCGGTGGCTCCCGATGGAACGCACACCATGATGCGGCGACGAAGCATCCTGCCGAATCCTGTGATGACTTTCTTGAGGAAATAGCGCAACATCGCTTCCGTCATAGTGTAATCGGCGATAACACCGTCCCTCAGGGGTCTGACGGCGACGACATTGCCGGGGGTTCTGCCCAACATCTTCTTCGCCTCGAGCCCGACGGCAAGGATACGGTCTGTGTTCATGTCCACCGCCACGACGGAGGGTTCTCGCAGGACCACACCTTTCTGTTTCATGTAAATAAGCACATTGGC
>JBNGCT010000182.1:0-1405 GCA_049974965.1 Thermovirgaceae bacterium | reverse complement strand
CACGCCGAGGGCTTTCATGACTTCCGCCATGGGCCGGAGAAGCCCCGGGGAGGAGACGCCCAATACCTGGTAGTTGGCCCGGGCAGGGTTCGTGACGGGCCCGAGGATGTTGAAAACCGTCTTCAGACCCAGTGTTTTCCGGACGGGCGCCACGTGCCTCATGGCCTTGTGAAAGGCCGGCGCGAAGAGGAAGCCGAACCCCGTCCGGTCTATACAGCCGCTCACGGTGTCGGGCTCGGCAAAAAAGGGCACGCCCAGGGCCTCCAGCACGTCTGCGCTGCCGCAAAGACTCGAGACGGCCCTGTTTCCGTGCTTCGCCACTGGAACGCCGGCGCCGGCAACGACAAAGGCGGCGGCCGTGGAGATATTGAAGGTGCCCTTCCTGTCGCCCCCCGTCCCCACGACGTCCACCACGACGGAGGAATTCACCCTCACCGGCGTCGCCTTCTCCCGCATGACCGAGGCGGCTGCGGCGATCTCCAGGGGGGTTTCACCCTTCGTCCTGAGCCCCGCAAGGAAGGCGGCCATGTGAACCTCGCACACCTCGCCTTCCATGATGGCCTCCATGGTGTCTTTCATTTCCTTCGTATCCAGGTCGCGGCCTGAAAAGATTTTCTCCAAAGTCTCTTTCATTTCGCTCAGCTCCCTTCGTGAACCCGCTCTGCTCGCCTGTGAAAATTTTCCAGAATGGTCATTCCCTGTTTCGTCAGGATCGACTCGGGGTGGAACTGCACCCCGTAAAGGGGCATGTCCCGGTGCTCGAGCCCCATGATGGTGCCGTCCTCCGTCCAGGCCGTCACCACCAGCTCAGCGGGGACCCTCGAAGGGTCGGCGACCAGTGAATGGTAGCGCGTGGCCTCGAAAGGGTCCGGCATGCCGGTGAAAATCCCCGTGCCGCAATGATGGACCCTGGAGACCTTCCCGTGGAAAGGGACCCTGTCCCGGATGACCCTTCCGCCGAAAACCTCCGCGATGGCCTGGTGCCCGAGGCAGACACCCAGGATGGGGACCTTTTCTGCGAAGGCGCCGATCACCGCCTTGGAGATCCCCGAATCGGCCGGGGTTCCCGGCCCCGGGGATATGACGATACAATCCGGGTCAATCCGGGCGATCTCCTCCAGGGACAGCCTGTCGTTGCGGTATGTCGCCGTTTCGCCGAGCTCCGAAAGATACTGGACCAGGTTATAGGTGAAGGAATCATAGTTGTCGATCACGAGAATCATGACGTCGCCCCCCTTCCTCCGGAAGCATCCTCCAGGGCGTTCAAAAGAGCCCTGGCCTTGCTTTTTGTCTCCTCGTACTCCGTCTCGGGCACCGAATCATAGACGATGCCCGCACCGGCCTGGACATGGACGCGTCCCTGTTCGTGGAGGAAGGTCCGGATGGTGATGCAGGTGTCCATGTC
>JBNGCT010000181.1:0-1409 GCA_049974965.1 Thermovirgaceae bacterium | reverse complement strand
CTGGCGTTTGACGTCATGCCTTTCATTCTCCAAGCCTCCTTACAGCTTCAGGCCGGCTTCGCGCGCGGCATCGGCAAGGGCTTTCACCTTTCCGTGATACATGTGCCCTCCCCGGTCAAAAACAGCCGCGGTTATGCCCAGATCCTGCGCCCTGGCGGCGATACGTTTCCCTACAGCCTTGGCCGCTTCGATGTCACGCGTGCTGGACAGGCTGTTTTTCATTTCAGCTTCAGCCGTCGAAGCCGAAGCGAGGGTATGACCTCTCGTATCGTCGATCAGCTGCACATACACGTGATGCAGGCTCCTGAAGACTGCCAGTCTCGGTTTCTCCGGAGTCCCAAAGATCTTGCGGCGAAGGCGGCGATGCCGTATGAGTCGCATTTCATTCCTTGAACGTTTCGTTATCATTGTCCTTCACCTCGTTCTGCTAGGCCCCGGCTTTGCCGGCTTTCCGTATAACATATTCGTCAGCGTACCTGATACCCTTGCCCTTGTAGGGTTCGGGCGGCCTGAATCCGCGGATCACCGCAGCCGTCTGTCCGACAGCCTGTTTGTCGATCCCCTTGACGGAGATCTTCGTCGGCCCGTCGATCGTTATCTCAACACCTTCGGGAGGTTCATACTGAACGGGATTGGAATAACCAAGATTCAGGACAAGGGTTTTCCCCTGCATCTGCGCTCTCCATCCGACTCCCACAATCTCAAGTCTTTTTTCGAACCCCTGGCTGACGCCGACGACAAGGTTGTTGACCAGAGCCCTGGTCATACCGTGAAAAGCCCTGGTTCTCTTGTCTTCACTGGTTCTCGTCACGGACACCGCCTGCCCGTTGACATCGACTTTCACTCCGGGAACAAGATCCATGGACAGTTCGCCCTTGGGACCTTTCACCCGGATCGTGCCGGATTCCTCGGTCACTGTGACGCCGTCAGGCAGGGAAATGGGTTTTCTTCCAATTCTCGACAAACCGAGCACCCCCTACCATATGTAGCAGATGACTTCTCCGCCAAGGCCCTGCTTGCGGGCCTCACTGTCAGTCATCATCCCCTGGGACGTCGAAATGATCGCCGTTCCGAGTCCGCGCAACACCCTAGGCAATTCGTCCTTCCGGACGTAGATCCTCCGCCCCGGCTTGCTGATCCTTCTCAGACCCTGTATGATCCTCTGCTTTTCCGGGCCGTAATGAAGATACAAACGAAGGATCGGAAAGGATTTTTTCGGATCGTTGATCACCCTGAAATTCTTGACGTACCCTTCTTCCTTCAGGATCTTCGCAATCGCAAGCTTCGCCTTGCTCAAAGGCATCTCGACGGTATCGTGGAAAACCATATTCGCATTCCGGATGCGCGTGAGCATGTCCGCGATTGGATCTGTCACATACATCGCTTTTGCCTCCTCCACCGCATCCCGC
>JBNGCT010000180.1:0-1431 GCA_049974965.1 Thermovirgaceae bacterium | reverse complement strand
TCTCGCTGCAGCCTCTTTCGTACTTCAGGTATTTCTTGAACTTTTCGAGAAGCAGGTCGTCTCCCTGTTTTTTCAAAAGCACCCTCGACAAAAGATATTTTGCTTTCCGGTGAATCTAGACGGTTTTGCGATACAGATGCCAGCAAAGGGCCGCCAGGGTTTTCGCATCGCGGATTTTCCCGTTTGCAACGTAATCGGCGACACTTCCGGAGTCGACGGTTTCGAGCTCGATATTCTCGTCGAAATCCTGCTCCAGGGGTGCGTATTCGCAACCCGTGGCGAGAAAGAGGATAATCAGCTCCGTCGTAAAACCGGGCGAGGTGTAAAATCTCAAGACCTCTTCAATGTGGCGGGGCTGGTACCCCGTTTCCTCCCTGAGTTCGCGGACCGCCGTTTCCCTGGCGTTTTCTCCCGGTTCGACAAGTCCTGCGGGAATTTCCAGCAGGGCCTCGCCGACAGGATAACGGTTTTGCCTGACCAGAAGAATCCTGTCGCCCTGGTCCATGGCGAGCACAGCAACGGCAGGTGCGTGTTCCACCACCTCTCTGGTGGTTTTCTGCCCCGAAGGCAGGATGACGTTGTCGACTTTCAGGTTGATAATCCGTCCCCTGTACAGGATGTTGCTTGAGACCTTCCTTTCGCCATCCATCTGTTTTCAGGACCCCAGGATTTTTCTTGCGATCTCCTGGCCCTTCTCGTAAGCCTGGAGGTTCATGGGTAAAAACTGGGGTTTTCTCTTTCCCAGCTTTTCCTTGATGGTTTCCAGGCAGACATCCTTTGAGACAAGGTCCGTCGCCTCAACCAGCGCCCCGAGGACAACGATGTTGGACACCTTGTCGCTCCCGAGCTCCAGTGCGATGCTGTGGCAGGGAACGGGAAGCAACGTTATGTCCGTTCTGGGATCGGGGTAATCCAGAAGATCCGAATTGTAGAGCAGCGTCCCTCCGGGTTTGATGGAATCGATGAACTTCTCCAGCGACGGCTTGTTCATGATCACGGCGACGTCGGCCTCGGCGACAACAGGCGAGGCGATTTCCTCATCACTGATCACGACACCGCAATTCGCCGTACCGCCCCGCATCTCCGGTCCATAGGAAGGAATCCATGTCACATACCTGCCCTCGCTGATTGCCGTATAGGCTACGAGCTGACCCAGCACCATGATGCCCTGCCCACCAAAACCGGCAGCGATCAGGCCTCTTTCGAATTTCGCCATTCCGGTTCGCCTCCTTACTCGAAATCCTTGAAAACGCCCAGGGGATAATAGGGAATCATGGCATCAACCGTCCACTTGAAGGCCTGGACCGGCTGCATCCCCCAGTTCGTCGGGCAGTTCGACAGAACCTCGACAAACGAGTACCCCTTCCCGTCGATCTGGTACTGAATGGCCTTCTTGATGGCCTTTTTCGCCGCAAGAACGTATTTCGGCTC
>JBNGCT010000179.1:0-1462 GCA_049974965.1 Thermovirgaceae bacterium | reverse complement strand
CGGTGCTTGTCGTTGATGATGCAGGCGATTTTGGACATCCTTTCGCCTGCGGGGCCGATGCAGGAGACCTTCGCCGAGGATTCGCCCACCGCATCAATCAGGGCGTCCGTTGCCGCGTGGGTGTCGAGGCCCCAGATTTTCGAGGCGTCCCTGAGCTCCACCGTTTCGTCTTTGATCCACAGATAGCTCGGGTTTCGTGCCTTGCCGGTGAGAATGACCATGAAATAACCGGCTTTGGCGAGCTCCGCTCCCCAGACGCCCCCGCTGTTGCTCGAGGCGATATACCCGTTCAGGGGGCCTTTTGTGACAACCATGTACCGCCCCCCGGTGGGTGCGCTGGTTCCTGTCAAGGGGCCCGTGGCGAAGATGAGGATGTTTTCCGGGCCGAGCGGGTCCGTTTTTGCGGGAAGTTCCTCATGGAGGAGGCGGGAGGCGTAGCCCCTTCCCCCGATGTGCTGGCGTGCAAGACTTTGATCGACCTCTTCGGTTCTTGTTTTTCCCGAAGACAGGTCGACACGGAGAATCTTGCCGTAACTCATACGGTATCCCTCCATCTCTTTTCGTTTCCCTTCACCCCTGGTGCAAAATGGCTCTCTCGTTCTCTCTTGCTGATATTGTTGCGGGTTTTTCCTTAATATCACCTCCCTCGACACAAAACCACGAGACCTTTATTATGGCCGTGTAATGACAGGATTCGCCTCACTTTCATATTATCCCTGCGATCGGCTGTTATGGCAAATGTTCTTTTCTTTTTTTGCCTTTCAATAATTCATGATTTATTTCGCCTTTCTTCAGTAATGATTGCCGGTTTTTGGTAGAATCTGGAAGGATGCTTCTTCGTTTCAAGTGTAATTCCCTTTCAACAAGGAGGATGATCCCCCGGTGGACCCTTCGTTCCAGCGGTTTTTCTCGCCCGGCTCCATGGTTCGAGCGGCCCTGATCGCCGCAGCCTATGCGCTTTTGGTGATCTTTTTTGCCCCCTTGTCCTACGGTCCCGTCCAGGTCCGCATCGCCGAGGCGTTGACGCTGCTTCCGTGGCTCTGGATCGAGGCGATACCGGGGCTGTTTCTGGGCTGCGTGATTGCCAACCTGTTCGGCGGTTTCGGCCTGGTCGATGTCATATTCGGCAGCGCCGCAACGCTTTTTGCGGCGGTAATGACCCGCCTCATGCCGAACCGGTTCCTCGCGGCCCTTCCGCCAGTCGTCGTGAACGCCCTCGTGGTTGGAGGCTATCTTTCGTACCTGACGGAAGTGTCCTTCCCCTTCGCGGCCATGTACGTCGGGGTCGGGCAGGCCATCGCCTGCTATGCCCTCGGATTACCCCTTCTGGTGGCCCTGGAAAGGCGCTTTCCCGGCGGCGGGTCTCCTTCGCGCCGAGGAGGTGGATCCTCTTGAGCGACATGCTTCCTCGGGATCGGAAATTGTTTGAGACCCTCATGAACCTGTCCGACGAGGCCTACGT
>JBNGCT010000178.1:0-1482 GCA_049974965.1 Thermovirgaceae bacterium | reverse complement strand
AAGGCGCCCGTCAAGCAACTCCCCGAAATTCCTGCGGGGACGCTGAAGGAACCGCCTGCTTTGGTGATGCCGGATTTGGTCATCGAGGATTTTTCCGTCGACACCGCGGGAAAACAGATCCATGGCCGGGAAGCCTGGTACCCGATGACGGCAAGGATAGGAAACCTCGGGACCAGGCCGGTAACGGAGCCCTTCTACATCGCCTTTGAGCTGGTCTACGGGGCACAGGGGCAGTGGCAGCCTGATCGGACGGAGCCCCATGCGCAGAAGATCGACCGAAACGTCATGCCCGACCAGTGGTTGAATGTTTCAGGCTTCGTCAAGCTCGACACGGCCGCGCTGTCGGATACGTCGGTGCAGGTACGGGCTGTCGTGGATTCCCTGGAGTTCGAGGAGTTCCCGCCGGAGGGAGGCAGGATCAAGGAGTCCGACGAAAGCAACAACTACAGCAATTCCGTCACCATCCAGGGAGGGTATCTTCCCGACGTGTCCGGGATCAACAAAAGCTCCGTGGTCCGGGGCGTCGACGAGGTCATGCTCACCGGGACGGGGTTCGGGGCGCCTCATGCCGACCGGACGGTGGTCGTGGAAAAGGACGGCCAAAAGTCGGCGGCCGATGTCCGGCAGTGGACCGCCGGGGGGATCCTTTTCACCGTGCCGGAAAACGCCCGAACCGGGCAGAGCATGGTCTACATCGGCGACAGCAGCACCCTGACGCGCCTGTCGGTGGACTCGCAGCCCCTTTTGGTGGTCGCCCGCAAGGAGCTGCCATGGTGGAAGGTGATCAACGGGTTCAATTATCTTTTCAGCGGGGCCTTTTCCATCCGGCTGCACACCTGGACGGGCGGGTCGAAGTACCAGAACTTCTCGGAGCTGACCGTCTATGGAGATGAAGAGCCGACGGTGGTGAATGTCCCCCTCGTCCAGTTCAAGACCGACGTGGGCTATTACCGGTTCCTCGTGAACGACCTGAAGAGTTTCGATTTCAATTCCAACGAGCAGGGCTTCAGCATGAACCGGGAAGGCTGCGCCCCCAACCAGCTGTTGCTGACGATCCAGTTCGAGAGCGAGGGAGAGGAACTGATCGGGTACTACAAGGTCCTCGGACCTGCCGGCGAGTGGCGCCGCACGGGGGCGCCGGACATCCAGGTGAACAACGCTGTCGTGACGATCCGCTTCCAGTTTTTCGACGCCGGCGGAGGGCGGCTCGATTACCAGGCTGCCGCAAGCTTCTCGGGTGAGGTTCAGGCGTCCGGCAGTGTCTGGAACAACATCCTGGACTTTTTCATGGAGGGCTGGGACAAGAAATTGAAACGGGAGGTTTCCCGGAGCGTCCGGGCGGCGATCAACGAGGTGGCGACGAGGGAGCAGGTCTGCCTGAGCCTGGTGGACAGCATGCGCCTTTTGCTGGGCATGCGGGGGGCCGATGTCATCACCGGGTACGGCTTCAGCCAGTCGGGCATCCAGGTGACCTATTACTGA
>JBNGCT010000177.1:0-1489 GCA_049974965.1 Thermovirgaceae bacterium | reverse complement strand
CTCCCCGTGATGACGGTGGTGACATTGGAAAGTTCCTTGGGTGTTTCTTCCTTGAGGGCATCCAGGAGCCCGGGCTTCAGCCTGAGGCCAAACTTTTCGACCACCTGGAGGGCTTCGGCCGTGGTGGTGCCGTCAGGGTATGCAGGGCCCGAGGCGATGCTGTCAAGGCGGTCACCCAGGACATCGGAAAGCACCACGGCAAAGACCCTGGCCGGAGCGGCGATTCGGGCGAAGCGGCCCCCCTTGACGGACGAAAGGCGCTTCCTGATCATGTTGATCTCAACGATGTCCGCCCCGGAGGCCAACAGCTGGTTCGTCACGTCGGCAATGTCTTCGAGGGAAACACCTTCGAGGGGTTTTTCGAAAAGGGCCGAACCACCGCCGGAAACAAGAAAAATGACGGTGTCGCTTCGACTGAGGTGCGCCACCTTTTCAAGGGCTTTTTCGGTCCCTGCAAGGGTGTTTTGGTCAGGGACGGGATGGCCCGCCTCGTAGATTTCAAGCCCGGGTATGGGCCCCATTGAATGGCCGTACTTGGTCACTACAACGCCGCCTTCGAGGCGTCCGCCCAGGCTGTCGACGGCGGCCTTCGCCATACGCCATGACGCCTTCCCTATCGCCACAAGGACGAGCCTGCCTCCTGATTCAACCCGACGGTAAAACTCCTCTCCTTCAAGGGCCTTCTGCACGGCCTTTTCCGGCAACACGGCATTGATGGCCTCAAGGACCGCCGTCATGGCGTCATCACAAATTTTCTGTAACGCTGCGTTTTGTTTGTAACTCATGGCTTCCTCCCGCCAAAAGATCAAGGCGGCGCCCAGGCGGGGACGCCGCCTTCAGGACAAGCCTGTTATTCCTTGATGTATGAACAGAGGTAATCGAAAACCTCGTCATTTTTCAGCTTGAAGGAGCTGTTGGCGGGAATGCTGAAGCTTTCGCCTGCACTGACGGTCTTCCAATTGCTCTGGCCGGGTAAAAGGACACTGGAGCTTCCCTGCAGGACTTCCATGATTTCCGCGTCACCGGTGCTAAACTCGTATTCGCCCGGAAGGAAAACGCCCAGGGTCTTTCGTTCGCCGTCGGGAAGATAGAAGGTCCTGCTCGTCACCTTTCCATCGTAATAAACGTTAGCCTTGCACAGGAGTGTCACCTTTTCAAACTTTTCCTGCATGTACCGTACCCTCCTCGATGCCTCTGGTTTTTTGTAACGGTGTTTGCTTTTCATTCTAGCCCATTCCGAACAAATTAAGTGAAAAAACACAAAGCCGGGAAAGAGGTTTTACCCCCTCCCCCGGCTTGTGCCGCAGAACATGACATCTTCGTTCCTGATGGATGAAAGTCCGCTATTTTTGCACCTTGTCCTTGAGTTTTTCCAGCATGTCCTTTGTCATGGCGTCCAGGTCATATTTGGGTGAGAAATCCCACTCCTCTTCCGCCGCCGAGCAGTCCAAAGAGTTGGGCCAGGAGTCGGCGATGGCCTGCCTGTCGG
>JBNGCT010000176.1:0-1525 GCA_049974965.1 Thermovirgaceae bacterium | reverse complement strand
GGTCAATTCTTTACTTTTAGGTTTTTTGCCACCCGGTCGGACGAACATCAGGCCGTTCCGGTCAAAACACAAAAAAACAAAGACTTGACCCTACCGGGAGTGCTCCGGGAGCCCCGTCTCGTTTACAATCGTGAAAGCACCGGGCCGACACGGCCAGGGAGGGATATGGATGAGACAAGACGACGGTTTTTATTGCGAACCCGGCTACGGGAACCCCATGCACGCGCCGAGGTACTGCGGCATCCCAACCTTCATGAGGACACCCCATGTCACCGACCCCTCAGGACTTGACATCGCCCTGGTGGGCGTCCCCTACGACGGCGCCGTCGAAGCCCGGGCGGGTGCCCGCCAGGGGCCGCGGCAGATCCGCGACATGTCCAGCATGATGCGCTCCATCCACCACGTCACCCGGGTCAACCCCTACGAGCTGTGCCGGGTGGGCGATTTGGGCGACGTCCCTTTCAGCCGGATCTTCGACGTGGAGGCGAGCCACGGGGACATCGCGGCCTTTTACAAAAGAATCCACCACGCCGGGGCATCGCCTTTGAGCGCCGGCGGCGACCATTCCATCACCCTCCCGATCCTTCGGGCTATCGCGGGTGAGCGCCCCGTGGGCCTGATCCATATCGACGCTCACACGGACTGCTGTGACGCGGAAATGAACTCGAAGTACAGCCACGGCACGCCTTTCCGCCGGGCCGTCGAGGAAGGCTTGGTCGACGCCAAACGGATGATCCAGATCGGGATCAGGGGGGCCGCCAATTCCGATGAATGCTGGGCCTTCGGCGAAAGGGAAGGGATCCGGATCGTCTTCATGGAAGAGTTTACCCGCCTCGGCGTGGACGGGACCGTCGCCGAGGCACACAGGCTCATGGGCGGGGGGCCGGTTTATATCACCTTCGATGTGGATGGCCTGGACCCGGCCTTCACGCCCGGGACGGGGACCCCGGAGATCGGTGGGCTGACGTCCAGGGAGGCCCAGGCGCTGGTCCGCGGCTTCAGGGGCCTCGACCTCATCGGGGGCGACATCGTGGAGGTGGCCCCTCCTTTTGACCCCTCGGGAAATACCGCCCTGGTGGCGGCCACGATGATGTACGAGATCCTGTGCATCCTGGCCGAATCGAAGGCCCGCCGGAAAAAGGGCATTCCGTGATGAGTGCCCCGAAAAAAAACAGCGCGACTCGACGCGGCGCGAAGGGTGATATGATGGACCCAAAAGGAGCGGGAGTCCATGAAAGCAGGGAAAACGCCGATACCAGAAAAACTGCGCGCCCTTTTCTGGGACGTGGACCAATCGAAGCTCGACCTGGCCCGGCACGGGGCTTTCATCATCGAGCGGGTCCTCAACATGGGGGACCAGCAGGCCCTTGCCTGGCTTCGGACCATCGTTTCCGACGAACAGATCCTCCAGGTCGTCAAGGGCAGCCGCCGCCTGACCAGGAAAACGGCGCTGTGCTGGAAGAACATCTACAACCTCAGCGAGGATGAGATGCGATGTTTTGGGACGTCCTCGATCCGGCAAGAC
>JBNGCT010000175.1:0-1528 GCA_049974965.1 Thermovirgaceae bacterium | reverse complement strand
GAGGCGCCGCCGGAGTTGATGAGACCGGCGCGGCCCATGTAACAGTTGATGACCTGGTATCGAGTCAGGTCGATGGGATGGTCCGTGGTCAGCTCCGAGTACATCCTGTCGTGGGTCTTTCCGAACTTCAGGGCCGTGAACCCCCCGTTCGTGACGGGCTGCTTCTGCTTCACGATGTCCGCCTCGATGGTGGCGGCCAGGTGGTTGGCCTGGCCGGTGAGGTCCGCCGCCAGGTGGTAGTCGGCCTCCTTTGTCTTGAAGGCGGAGTTCCTGAGGTAGGCCCAGAGAACCGTGGCCAGTCCCAGCTTGTGGGCGTAGCGGAAGGCTTCGGAGATCTCCTGGATCTGGCGTGGGCTCTCTTCGGAACCGTAGTAAACAGTGGCGCCCACGGCGACGGCGCCCATGTCGAAGGCCTGCTCGACGTCGGCGAACAGGATCTGGTCATGGGTGTTGGGGTAGGACAGAAGCTCGTTGTGGTTGATCTTCATGATGAAGGGGATCTTGTGGGCGTATTTTCGGGCCACGGACCCGAGAACGCCCAACGTCGACGCCACCCCGTTGCAGCCGCCCTCGATGGCGAGTTTCACGATGTTCTCCGGGTCGAAATAGACCGGGTTGGGCGCAAAAGACGCCCCCGCGCTGTGCTCGATCCCCTGGTCCACGGGAAGGATGGACAGGTACCCCGTCCCGGCCAGCCGACCGGTGTCAAACAAAAGCTGCAGGTTCCGCATCACCGCCGGAGACCGGTCCGAGGGGGCCACGACACGGTCCACGAAATCCGGTCCGGGAAGGTGCAGATCGTCGGCGGGGAACTTTGCCTTGTACCCGAGCAGGTTTTCAGCCTCGCCTCCAAGAAGTTCCTCGATTCTTTCAATCATTTCCGAACCCCTCCTTCATACCGAAGCAGTTTTTACAGGATGGTGTGAATCACTCACTCGTCTTGAGAGAAACAGCTTCATTATAAGGGTACCGCCGAGCGGCATCCCGTACAAGCGGCGGGCAAGCGGGACGGCTTTTCCCGGGGCACGGGTGGGGGCATTTCTCCGCGTTGTCTTTCGCGGTTTTTGGCTTGCGGCTGCACGGGATGGGGGAAGTTGGGTACAATGGCTGAAAAAGAATCGTCGAGCTTCCGTAGGTTTTCGAAACATGATCGGCAACAACAGTACCTGTCGGGGGAAAGCCCCTGCATCCCCATGAAAGCGAGGTCAGCACCATGGCGAAAAGAAAAGTGGTCTTCCTGCTTTTTGACGACATGGAACTTTTGGACTTTGCGGGCCCCTGCGAAGTCTTTTCGGTGGCCAACGAACTGGGCGGATGGAGCCTTTTCGAGATCGAGACGGCTTCGGCCACGGGGGGAAGGATCCGGACGGTTCACGGCATCGTCATCCAGCCCGACGGGGCGCTGCCGGGGGTTCATGAGGTGGACATCCTCGTCATTCCGGGCGGCCGCGGTACCCGGGAGGTCCTGAAAGATTCCGAGACCATAACGTGGGTACGGAACATGGCCGAAAAGGCCGAGCTCGTCCTC
>JBNGCT010000174.1:0-1551 GCA_049974965.1 Thermovirgaceae bacterium | reverse complement strand
CTGCCGCCTTTTTCAGACGACCTTTTTACAGCACTTTAGGGGCTTGATCCATATTTCACATAGTTGAACAAAACAGTCGAATGATGGAAAATATAAGGTAAGACCAGATATGAAACGCTGAAAATGTATTGGCCTTTAATGCAACAGGTATCTGGAAATTTTGAACATGCCTTCGGGCGGTCCGGTCGTTTGGGGAGGTGAGTTCATTGAGTAACGAGCGGAAAGGAATGTTCGACTGGTATTTCAAGACGAATCTTCTCGTCCGGATACTTGTAGGGCTTGTCCTTGGTGCGATTGTAGGTCTCGTAGCGGGTGAATCGATTCTTTGGGTGGAACCTTTCGGAAACCTCTTCGTGCGTTTGTTGAAAATGATCGTCATGCCCTTGATCCTGACAACCCTGGTTATCGGCGCCGCCGGGATCAGTCCTGCGGAACTGGGGAAAGTGGGCGTCAAGATCGTTGCATTCTACCTGTTGACGTCGGCTTTTGCCGTTGCCGTAGGACTTCTCATGGGGAATATCTTCAAGCCCGGTCTCGGTCTCGACCTGGGGAACATCGGTGAAGCGGCCGGAAGGGCTCTCGAGAAACCTACAGTTGTTGACACCTTCCTCAACATCATTCCCACCAACCCCTTCGGTGCCCTTTCGGGAGGGGACGTGCTTCCGACGATCTTCTTCGCCGTCATCTTCGGCATCGGTGTCAGCTATCTCAAGATCAGTAGCAACGAACGGCTCAAGAACGCCGGTGAAGTGATCTACAACGTCTTCGACGGTGCCGCGGAGGTCATGTACATCGTCGTTCGATGGGTGCTTCAGTATGCCCCGATCGGTGTTTTTGCCCTGATAGCTGTTGTTTTCGCACGGCAGGGTGCAAAGGTCGTCGGCCCGCTGGGTGTCGTCACCATGGCCTGTTTTCTGGGCTATATCATTCACGTTGTCGTCGTCTACGGCGGTCTGCTTTCAATGAACAAGCTGAGTTTCATCAAATTTCTCCAGGGCGCCAAGGAAGCGATGGTAACAGCCTTTGTGACGCGTAGCAGCAGCGGGACGCTGCCTGTAACCATGAGGAATGCCGAGGAAAACCTCGGAGTTTCCCGCAACGTCTACTCATTTACGCTGCCCATAGGCGCCACCATCAACATGGACGGAACGGCCATCTACCAGGGTGTCTGCGCCCTTTTCATCGGGTTTGCCGTGGGGCTTCCGCTGACGCTGCCCCAGCAGTTGACGGTTATCCTGACGGCGGTTCTGGCATCCATCGGGACGGCGGGAGTGCCGGGAGCAGGTGCCATCATGCTCCTCATGGTTTTGGAAACCGTGGGGCTTCCGCTGCAAGAAGGCTCGTCAGTCGCCGCTGCCTATGCCATGATCCTGGGAATCGACGCCATTCTTGACATGGGCCGTACCTGCATTAATGTGACTGGAGACCTGACCGGGACCACCCTGGTGGCAAAGAGCGAGAAAATGGTCGACATGGCCGCCTGGGAATAGCCGTAACAGCCTGAAAAAGACTTTTGAATCCATCACGAGACAGCCGGGCCTGCAGGCCCGG
>JBNGCT010000173.1:0-1589 GCA_049974965.1 Thermovirgaceae bacterium | reverse complement strand
AGCCCGGAATTCCGGGCTCTCGCGCATGCTGGTAGTCGCTTCCGATGAAAAAAGCAGCCACGATGTCGTGACCCTGGCGGAGCATCGTTCCGGCGACGGGCTTTTTGCGGCTGTGGGGATTCACCCCCATGACGCAGGAAGCGCCCCGTCGGGTCTTCCGGAAAGCATCCGGAAGCTCGCTGTGAAGGACTCCGTGGTCGCTGTCGGGGAAACGGGGCTTGACTATTATTACGACAATTCACCCCGGGACCTCCAGCGTTCGCTTTTTTGCGAACACATCGCACTGGCGAAGGAGACAGGAAAACCCCTTGTGGTTCATGTTCGGGACGCTTTTGATGACGCCTTCAGGATTCTGGAGAAAGAAGGCGGCCCTTCCTGTGGTGGAGTGATCCACTGTTTTTGCGGTACCGAAGAAGACGCCCGGAAAGCGATAGCCATGGGGTTTTACATTTCTTTTTCAGGTCTTGTCACTTTTCCGAGCGCAAAAGAGTTGAGAAAGACGGCGGCACTGATCCCCCGGGACGTGATTCTTTGTGAGACGGATTCGCCCTTTCTGGCGCCCCAGCCGGTGAGGGGAAAGACCAACGAACCAGCCTGCGTCCGCCATGTGTATGAAGAAGTGGCGCGGACCAGGGGCGTGGATCTGAAGGATTTCCTTTTGGCCGTGGAGCAAAACGCGGCGCGGCTTTTCAGGTGGGGAGAATGAACAGCCCGGGACGCTTCAGGATCGAAGCTTCCTGTGAAAAGACAGGCGCACGGGCAGGCGTTCTCGAGACGGCCCATGGACCGGTGAAAACACCGGTCTTTATGCCCGTCGGGACCAGGGCGGCGGTAAAGGCCATGGCACCCTTCGAACTCAAGGCCATCGGGGCGCAGGTCATTCTGTCCAATACCTACCACCTTTACCTTCGACCCGGCCCGGAAGTGATCGCTCAAGCCGGAGGGCTGCACCGCTTCATGGGCTGGGACAGGCCTATCCTGACCGACAGCGGCGGGTTCCAGGTTTTTTCGCTCTCTGACCTCCGGGAAGTGACCGACCAGGGTGTGCATTTCCAGTCACATCTTGACGGGAGCAGGCATTTTCTGACACCGGAACTGGCCGTGTGGATCCAGGAGCAGCTTCAAAGCGACATCGCCATGTGTTTTGATGAATGTGCCCCCTATCCATGCAGCGAAAAAGAATCCGCCCGCGCCGTGGACAGGACCATTGATTGGGCAAAAAGATGCCGTGCCGCCCAGAAGCGTGAAGACCAGCTCCTTTTCGGGATCGTTCAGGGGTCGGTCTTCGCCCACCAGCGACGCCGCTGCGTTGAATCCCTTGCGGAGATAGACTTCCCGGGATACGGCATCGGCGGCCTCTCCGTCGGCGAACCGCACGAGAACATGTACGAGATGCTGGACGAAACGACGCCGATCCTGCCGCCGGGGAAACCGCGTTACCTGATGGGCGTCGGGTACCCGCCGAACCTCGTCGAGGGGGTTGCACGCGGAGTCGACATGTTTGACTGCGTCCTTCCCACCAGGCTCGGGCGGAACGGCACGGTTTTTACCTGGACCGGGCGGATGAACATAAAAAACAGCATCTACGA
>JBNGCT010000172.1:0-1603 GCA_049974965.1 Thermovirgaceae bacterium | reverse complement strand
CAACACGGGGAATGGTCCTCTACCGGGGATACGCCGTCGAAGCGGGGCCGGCGGACGTATTGCTCCGGGAAGGGCTCCATCCCTACACACGTGCACTGGCGGAAGCGCTGCCAAGACTCGAAAAGAAGATCCACAGACCACCTGTGGCAAAGGCCCCGGCTGCCCACAAACCCGAAGCCTGCCCCTTTGCGCCGCGTTGTCCCGAGCGGTTCGAACAATGCAGCGAGGCCCCTCCCCTGGTCTCTGTTTCCGGCGGAAGATCCGTGGCCTGCTGGAAGGTCCAAAGAGACTAGGAGGCGTCCTTCGAAAAACGGATCATCTCGAGGAACGATGCCGCCAGGTGCGGGTCGAACTGCCGTCCGGAAAGGGAATCGACCTCTTTGGCCGCATCCCCCTCCGGAAGGGTTTTCGATACACCCGGCATCCCGTCATGGCGTCGATGACGGCGAAAATCCGTGAAAGCAAGGGGATATCTTCAACCGAAAGGCCGACGGGATATCCCGTTCCGTCGTATCGCTCGTGGTGGTGGAGAATCTCTTCGGCGATGTCCGTCAGCGGGCGCAAATTCTGTGCGATATGATATCCCAGTTCAGCATGCCGCCTGACCTGGCGCATCTTTTCCTCATCCAGGGGACCGGGCCGTTCGAAAAACTCTCCCGGAACGGCCACGTTCCCGATGTCGTGAAACCGAGCAAGGAGGTCCAGCCGCCCGGCGTCACGCTCGTCCAGTCCCAGGTGCAGGGGAAAGCGCCGTGCCAGGTCACACACCCGTCGAATATGGCAGGCCCTGTCACGGATCTCTTCGAGTCGGTCTTTTACAGCCTCGAAGAGGGCCTTTCGGGTCAGATCCCTGGAAAACGGCTTGTCGCGGTACATGTCCTCCCCGGCCTGCTTCCGGATATCGTTGAGGTTCTGGCGGAGACCCACCTTGACGGCCATCCCCACCGACACGCTCACCAGTGGACCTTCTCACGCTCCAGGCTGCGGCAGGTTTCGTGATATTCCGTCATGTCCCGGTAGATGGCATAGAGCCCCTTGATGCCTTCCGCCCATTCCACCGTCACACCCCTGACGGAAACGTACCGGTTCGTCCCGTCCTTCCTTTTCCGGACCGTTTCCGCCTCCATGTAACCATCGGCGTTGATCCGTCCGATATTGTCCTCGATTTCCCTGCTGGTCCCGCCGGAGCCTATGAGGTCCTTGATGCAGGCGCCGGGGCTTCCTCCCGATCGTAGCCGAAGAGCCTGCAGAAGGCCGGATTGACTTCAAGAATCTTTCCGGAGGTGTCCAGGACGGCTACCGGATCAGGGGAATGGATAAAGGGCGTTAGAAAAGACGCCCTGTCCCGTTCGGCCTGCGCCTTTACCGCCTTTTCCTCCGTCATGTCCCTGACTGAGGAGACGGTAACATCCTTTCCCCCTGTTGTTGAAAGGGGCGCCCGCACTTCGGCCGGAAAGGTGGAACCGTCCTTTCTGACCAGCTCGCGCTCATGAGACAGGGAAACCCTGTAAAGCTCGGCGGTCTTTCGTGCCCGGAACCGGCCATCCATCTGTCTGTCGATGGCGGCCAGATCCATGCCGGCAAGCTCCTTTCGCGAATACCC
>JBNGCT010000171.1:0-1605 GCA_049974965.1 Thermovirgaceae bacterium | reverse complement strand
AAATATAAGTGGAATGTTCAAACCTGCGCATTTGGCAGGATGAAACAATTACAAATGCCGTTGTTTTTTGGTTTTGAGAAAACTTCCGGGCAGACCTCCTGACACAGGTGCCGGTCTGACCCCGGGGAAGGACGGAAAAATCAGTAAATCAAAGAGCGGGCCTCCAGCAGGTAGCGGTACAGGTAAGTCAAGTCCCGTAAATGCTGTAGATCCCTAAGCGGGGGCTGTCAAAGGCAAATGGAGCCTGGTCTCCTCCGCCTTCAACCTGAAACGGATGCACCGATTGTGCGTTCTGGCATGAACGGCGAAAGGAGAATCCCTTTTTCGTCCGGTCTTTCGATACTGATTGATACAGCAATGGGCCTGTCAGGCGTACTTTCCTGCAGCGCCTGGACTTTTGACCTCAAAATGGCACGTCAGTCCGGCAGACTCCTAGAGGTGCCTGCGACAGTCCCCGTTGTAATAGTGTTTGAGGCCATCGGGATTTGCAATGAAAATATTTCCCCTCTTGTAAGTTATGATTTTCTGGCCCTTTGGTTCATTCAACACATTAGTGATGGTTATTCGCCCCGCGACCATTACAGCTTGACCAGACCCGAGAGACCCTGTCGTGGTTTTGTGACCTGCGGAAACAGGAACAAGTTGCCGGTACAGGCAAACTGGGCTTATAACTGTGCAAAAGACAGGGCTGTTGCGGCCATAGACTCGGAAAGACTTTGACTTCGGAAGTTCTCGGGTCAGAGGAGAACGCGGAATCGAGGAGGTTGTTATCAATGGATGACATGCTTACCGCTATCGTCGACGCCGCCCGTCCCCGTTTCACCGAGGGGAAGGTGGCGACCTACATCCCCGAACTGGGCAAGGCCAGGGCCGATGCCCTGGGCCTTGCCGTGGTGACCGTCGAAGGGAAAGAGCACCACGCCGGCGACAGGGACTACCCCTTTTCCATCCAGTCCATCTCCAAGCTCGTCTCCCTGGCTCTGGCCCTGACGGAGCTCGGCGAGGAGTGCGTCTTCTCCCACGTCGGCGTCGACCCGACGCCGGACCCCTTCAACTCGATCATGCGTCTTGAAATGGACCGCGTCCACCGTCCCTATAACCCTCTGGTGAACGCCGGAGCCATCGCCGTCATCTCCCTCCTCCCATACAAAGAAAGCGAAAGCCGCACGGCGGCCGTACTCGACCTGGCACGGCGACTGACGGCTAACGGGACGCTGGCCGTCAACGAATCGATCTACCGCTCTGAAAAAACCACGAGCGACCGCAATCGGGCCCTTGCCTACTTCATGAAAAGCACGGCCATCCTCAAGGGCGACGTCGAAGACGTTCTGGACAGTTATTTCCGTCAGTGCAGCATCGAAGCCACCGTCGGCGACCTGGCCGTCATGGGCGCCACCCTCGCCTCGGGGGGCATCAATCCAGTCTCGGGCGAGCGTGTCCTGTCGACGCGGGTCTGCCAGGTCATCCGGGCCCTCATGGCCACCTGCGGCATGTACGACGGCTCGGGGGAATTCGCCATTCGCGTCGGCATTCCCGCAAAAAGCGGAGTGGGCGGCGGCATCGTCGCCGTCGTCCCCCGCCGCATGGGCATCGCCGTCTGCGGCC
>JBNGCT010000170.1:0-1659 GCA_049974965.1 Thermovirgaceae bacterium | reverse complement strand
GCGGTCTCAAGACCCCACCGATGAACGAAGGAATTCTTCTCTTGCAGGGCGTCTTTCCCGGGCGTCTTTCCAAGCTGTTCGGCTTTTCCCGAAACGTCGAGTATATCGTCGACAATCTGGAAGGCAACCCCGAGATGGGCCCCGTAGGATGAAAGACACTTCAGTTCCTTGTCCGCGGCGCCTCCGAGACATGCCGGAGCCATAACGCAGGCACGGAGCAAGACAGCCGTTTTCCAGTAGGCGATCCGCCATGGGGATGCTCCGGAACGCTCCGGCTCTTCCGTGTCAAGGGTCTGGCCGCCGCATATCCCTGCAGGCCCTGCCGCATCGAGAATCAGTTGCAGTGCCGCCAGTATCCGCCCGGTCGGAATGCGGCCGTTCGCTTTGAGTTTTCTCGCCGCCTGGCCGGGCCCCGACACAAGGAGGGCATCTCCCGCCAGAAGAGCCATCCCCTCGCCGAAAACCATATGGTTCGTCGGCTTTCCCCTCCTCAAAACGTCATCGTCCATGCAGGGCAAATCGTCATGAATCAGCGAAGCCGTATGGACCATTTCCAGTGCCACCGCAAGAGCCATGCCGTCCTCTTCGTGAACGCCGAAAACGCGGCCGCTTTCCAGCACCAAAAAGGGTCTGACCCTTTTACCCCCAGCAAGAAGGGAATAGGTCATGGCATCCCATAGAAGTGACGGAACAGCCGGGGGTATTTCCAAAGTAAAGCGCTTCAGCGCATGTTCAACCTTTTCGGCCGCCGCCCGGAGATGGTCTTCAAAACCCTTTGGCTCATCCTTCATCGGCTGACCCGCCGCCTTCACGGGGATCCCACGCGCTTCCGACAACATCGTCAGCATCCTCGGAAAGCACCTGGATTTTCTGTTCGGTCTCGTTCAGAAAGAGCCGACATCTTTTGACGAGGCTGATTCCCTCCTCAAAGAGTGAAAGTGATTCCTCGAGAGGCAGCGCTTCTGAATCAAGGGTTTCTACAATTTCCTGAAGCCTCTTCATGTCTTCCGTAAAGGTCACGCTGGATTCCCCCGATCCCAAGGTCCTGAAAACACCCTTTCCAGGACCTTCTTGCAGTTTTTGTGAAGGCCATGATACAATTCACTCCGTTTTGAAGCGCAAGGAACGCAACGAGGAGGAATGCACCATGTCCAAAATTTGTGAATGCTGCGGTCGCGGTCCGGCGACGGGCAATACCGTCAGCCACTCGAACAGGCACTCCAAAAGACGCTGGTTGATCAATCTCCAGACAGTGAAAGTGGACCTTGGCGGCGGTCACACCCGGAGGTTGAAGATCTGCACCCGCTGCCTCCGTTCGGGCAAAGTCAAGAGGGCTGTCTAGGGACAGTCCTCTTTCCCCTTTTCCGACCAGAAGTCAAGATACAGGCCCAGCAGTCCCTTATCAAGGGAAACCTCCACCCCGCCGATACTTTCGTCTTCGGGAAGGACCTCATTGCTCACGGCATAAGGCTCATCAAGCCGTAGTTCCGTGCTGTCGAGCTCCCAACGAACACCGCTGATGGATACGCCGAGGCATCTCGGTGACAGCGCCAGGAGCGAAAGGTTGAAGGGGGCTTCAAGAAATTCCAGGGAAACTCTCCCTCCTCCCTGCAACAAAAGCAGCACTTCCTTTTCGTCTGCCATTCCCCATGGGGAATG
>JBNGCT010000169.1:0-1684 GCA_049974965.1 Thermovirgaceae bacterium | reverse complement strand
GCGGCCGAGGTCCTTCTGAAGCCCGCCGCCCCGGGTACGGGAGTTATCGCCGGAGCCGTTGTCCGTGCCATCATGGAGCTTGGCGGGGTCAAGGATGTTCTGACGAAAGTCATTGGACGGACATCGAACCCCGTCAACGTGGCGTATGCGACGATGCAGGCCGTAAAAACCCTGAGAAGCCCCGAAGAAGTCATGCGTCTCAGGGGAAAATCCCGTCGGGATGAACAGTCGGCATAGGAGGCGCGAAGGGATATGGCAAAGGTACGGGTTACTCTCAGACGCAGCGTTGCGGGCCGGACGGAAAGACAGAAAGGAACCGTGCGTGCACTGGGGCTGCGCAGAATACGGCAGAGCGTTGTCCATGAGCAAACTCCGCAAATCATGGGAATGGTCGGGGCTGTTTCGCACCTTGTCGAGTGGGAACAGATTGAAGAGTAGGAGGGACAGCCATGGAACTGCATGAACTCAGACCTGCACAGGGCTCGACCAAAAAAAGAAAGCGCATCGGACAGGGTAAAGGAAGCGGTCTCGGCAAGACGAGCGGCAAAGGTCACAAGGGACAGAATGCACGAAGCGGCGGAGGCGTCAAGCCAGGCTTTGAGGGCGGCCAGATGCCGCTTTCCAGGCGGATTCCCAAACGTGGATTCAATAACGCTCGTTTTGCCAAGAAGTGGCAGATCGTCAATCTGTCGTCCCTGGAGAGTTTTTTCGAGGCAGGTTCGGAGATCGGGCCGAAGGAGCTCCATAAGCGTGGCTTGATCCGGACGTTGCGTGAGCCGGTTAAAATACTCGCCGACGGCGACTTGACGAAGACATTGACCGTCAGGGCCCATGCCTTCAGCGGTCAGGCCGCGGCAAAGATCAAGGCGGCAGGCGGGAAGACCGAGGTGGTTTAGGTGCTGGATGCTTTTCGGGATGCATTCAGGCTTCCGGATCTGAAACGGCGAATACTGTTTACCGTCGGTGTGCTTTTTGTTTACCGGCTGGGTGCGCACATCCCGACGCCCGGGATTGATGCGGAGGCCATGTCCCAGCTCTTCGACCAGGGTGGTGTGCTCGGATTTCTTGACTTGTTCGCTGGAGGAGCCCTTCGTCGGTTCAGCGTCTTCGCGCTGGGTGTTGCTCCATACATCAATGCAAGTATCGTCATGCAGCTTCTGGTGGTAATCTTTCCAGCCCTGGAAAAGCTGCAAAAAGAGGGGGAGCAGGGGCGGAAAAAGATCGTGCAGTACACCCGTCTCGGCACGGTGTTTTTTGCGGCCGTCCAGTCGATAGGCATGAGTTTCTGGCTTCGCAACCTGGGAATCTTTACAGGGTCGATGCTGGATTTCGCCGCCGTGGTCATAACCATCACGACAGGATCGCTCGTCGTGATGTGGCTCGGCGAGGAAATTTCCGACCACGGAATTGGCAACGGGATTTCCCTTCTGATTTTTGCGGGTATTGTCGCACGGATCCCCGAGGCTTTTGTCAGGACCTGGAACCTTTTGCGGCTTGGGGAGATCAATCTTCTCGTTTTAACTTTGGCTGTGATCGTCATGGTGGTGGTCGTGGCCGGTTGTGTCCTCCTTCAGGAAGGACAGCGGCGGTTGCCCGTGCAGTATGCCAAGAGGGTTGTCGGAAACAAGATGTATGGTGGGCAGAGCACCTTTATTCCGCTGAAAGTCAACCAGGCGGGGGTCAT
>JBNGCT010000168.1:0-1702 GCA_049974965.1 Thermovirgaceae bacterium | reverse complement strand
AAGGGTCGGCTTCCATGAGCTGCACCACCGCCGCAAGGGCGTCGGGCATGTACATCATGTCCATGCGGGTGCCCTCGGCGATATAGCTGGTATACCTGCCCTGCGAAAGGGCCTCGTAGTAGATATGAACAGCGTAATCCGTGGTTCCTCCACCCGGGGGGGCCTTATAGGAAATGAGCCCCGGGAAGCGCAGGCCACGGGTATCGAGGCCGAATTTCTTGTGGTAGTAGTCGCAGAGGAGCTCGCCTGTCACCTTTGCGATGCCATAGATGGTGGTCGGCCGCTGTATGGTCACCTGGGGGGTGTTGTCCGGCGGCGTCGAGGGGCCGAAAGCCGCGATGGAACTGGGGAAAAAGAAGGCCGCGCCGTTTTCCCTGACACATTCAAGGGCCGTGAAGCAGCCGACGGCGTTGATATCCCAGGATTCCTGCGGATTGGCTTCACCTTTCGCAGAGAGAATTCCCGCAAGATGGATTACGGCATCGGCCTTGAAATCTGACATGAGCTTCGAGAAGGTTTTCCCGTCCCTTACCTCGAGGATTTCGAAGGGGCCGCCCTCGGAAACAGGGCCAGGCTTCTTGCTTCGCGCGGTGGCCAATACGTTTTCGGCGCCGTAAACCTCCCGCAGATAAGGAACGAGTTCGTACCCTATCTGGCCGTTGGAACCAGTTACGAGTATCCGTTTCATGAAATGATCCCCATTTCCTTTCCGACTTCCTTGAAAATTTCCACGGCACGGCTGAGGTCATCTTCAGAGTGGGCGGCAGAGACCATGCAACGGATCCTTGCGGTGCCCCTGGGGACCGTCGGGTAAGCGATGGCCGTGGCAAAGACGCCTTTTTCAAAAAGTTTTGCACTGAAGTCCTTGGCATCCTGGGCTTCACCGATGATCACCGGCGTGATTGGGGTCTCGCTGTTGCCGGTATCGAATCCCGCCGCCTTGAGCTCCTTTTTGAGGAACTTGCCATTGTTCCACAGCTTGTTGAAGCGGTCCTCGCTTTCCGCCAGAATTTCCACCGAGGCCAGGTTTGCCGCCACATCGGGGATGGTCAGGGCACTGCTGAAAAGGTTGGGGCGGGCCTTCTGGCGGATATAGTCAACGAGGGTTTCGCTTCCGGCGATGACACCCCCCATGACTCCGAAGGCCTTGGAGAGGGTGCCTACTTCAACATCGACCCTGCCGTGCAGGTTGAAGTGGTCCACGATTCCACGCCCTCCGCGGCCGAGGACACCCTCACCATGGGCATCGTCTACGACGACGATGACACCATATTCTTCACAAAGATCGACGATCTCGGGGAGTTTCGCTATATCGCCGTCCATGGAGAAAACACCGTCGGTGACCAGAAGCTGCTTGCCTCCTTTTCCCTTGTTTTCCTCGAGCTTGGCCTTGAGGTCATCGAGGTTGGAGTGCTCATACCGGACGACTTTGGCCTTGGAAAGACGGCAGGCGTCGATGATAGACGCGTGGTTGAGTGAATCGCTGTAGATGATGTCCTCGGCGGCCGGCACCAGGGTGGGAATGACGGCGAGGTTCGCGCAGAACCCCGACTGGACCACGATAGCCGCCTCGGCCCCCTTGAACTCGGCGAGCTTCTTTTCAAGCTCGATGTGGGGCGTCATGGTTCCCGCGATGGTTCTGACAGCGCCTGGGCCGACGCCGTATTTGTCGACGTATTCCTTGACCTTTTCCACCAGCCTG
>JBNGCT010000167.1:0-1702 GCA_049974965.1 Thermovirgaceae bacterium | reverse complement strand
ACCATCTGCACGTATCTCCCGGGCTTCATCTTTTCGGCGTATTTCGTGTAACCCGGTATCCGGCCCCCGATGATGATCCCCTTGAGGTTTAGCGTTTCGCAGAGTTCCTTCCTGGCGTCGTAAAGGCGCCGCCCCAGCCGCATCTGGCGGTAGTCGGGGTGGACAAAGACGTCGATGCCGTAAAGATAGTCCCCGTCGGGGTCATGGTTTTTCAGTGTCCCGTCGCCGACGATCCGGTCATAGGTGTGCTGCTCCCCGTACACGGAGGCATCGATTATCAATGACAATGCCACCGCGATGACGGTCCCCTTGTCCTCTATGCAGAGCTGGCCCTCCGGAAACCGGGAGAGCATCGCCTCGAACTGCTCCCGGGTCCAGGCTCCCCCCATGGTGGGATAAATGTAATCCATGATCTTGCGGACATCATCGAAATCGTCCAGCCTCAACTGTCTGAGATGCAGCTTGTGGTCGAACTGGTGTTTTTCATCCATGAATACCGTCTCTCTCCTTCGTGGAGCATGTATCTTTTCTGCAAATGTGTCTCCACCCGCGCGCGGACATTCAAAGGCGGATCATGCCGTCCCATAACCCTTTGGAAAAACGGGCGGCGCATTGCCCCAGTGTACGGGTATTGTAACCGCCCTCCTGGACGACGAGAACCGGCAGTTTTAACCGGCCCACGGCCCTTCCGCTGTCTTCAAAGTCCGCGGGGGACAGGTGCCAGGATCCTGTGGGGTCTTTTCTCGACGTGTCAAGCCCCAGGCAGAGGACCAGGAAAGCCGGGGCAAACCGGCGGACCCTCCCGAGGGCGTTCTCGACTGCCGCTCCATACCGCCTGCCGTCCACGGACTCCGGCAGGGGAATGTTGACATTGTACCCCATCCCTTCGCCCGCGCCCTTTTCTTCAGCAAAGCCGGAAAAATAAGGGTAGGCAAAACCGGGGTGACCGTGGATGGAAAGGGTCAGCACATCCTTTCGGTCCCAGAAAATATCCTGCTGGCCGTTCCCGTGATGATAATCGAGGTCCAGGATCGCGACGCGCCCGAAGCGGGTGAGGTAGTGTGCGGCAATGGCGGCATTGTTGAAATAGCAGAACCCGCCGAAAACCTTTCGCTCGGCATGGTGCCCCGGGGGCCTGACGAGGGCATAGGCCAGGCGCCATCCCTCAAGCAGGCAGTCCGCAGCGGAAAGGGCGCAGTCGACGCCGGCCCTGGCGGCCCTGAAAGCGCTTGATGAAAGCGGGGTAAAGGTGTCGATGCAGTAGTACCCCGCTCTCAGCGGGAGGTCCCTGGGAGGGCGTGAGGCGTTCCGGACAGGGAAGACATAGGGGTATACGGCCTCGCCTTCCGGCAACGACGTACAGACCCGTTTCAGGTACTCGAAGAAGGCCTTGTCATGGACGGCGGTGATGAAGGACTCACCGTGCCTCCTGGGATGGATTTTCAAAAAAAGGCCCGTTTTCTCCAGTTGCGACTCGATAACGCCGATCCTGGCCGGGGATTCCACATATCCCCGCTCCCTGATGTGGTGAATTTCATGACCCTCATTGACGACCAGGGCAATCCGTTCATCCGGTGGAACCCCTCTGACCGGCGCGGAGCCGATCGCATCCTTCACGTAGCGGGGCTCCCGGATCCGGACCGGATCATCGACAAAGGATTCGACGACCATCCGCCTGTATTCGGGAGGACAGATGTCGCCG
>JBNGCT010000166.1:0-1710 GCA_049974965.1 Thermovirgaceae bacterium | reverse complement strand
AATCAAGGCAGGGGCCTTTGACATATATCCGCTCATCATATATCTCTCCCTTGCAAGATCTGATAAAAGCATAAAACGATAATTTATTATAGCGCTGAAAAAGCTGTGGTCGATACCCATAGGAGAGGAACTCATCTACAGCTGCCAGTTTTTTGTTTGTTCCGTACCCGGATCATTTCTTCTTCCGACCGCAAGGGGATGACACTTTTTTGAGCGGCTTTTGCGGAAATCAGTAAATCGAAGATCCGACCCCGAGGGTTCCGCGAGGGTTCCGTTGCGGTTGTTGTAGTAAACTGATATCCGGGTGACGCATAAGAGGAGGAAGGTGAAACCGATGACAACGCGGAAAAGTGCCTTCATGGCATTGAGCCTTTTTTTGCTTGCGATGGCCTTTTGGGCAAGACCGGCGGAAATTGCGGCGGCCCCGGAGTATGGCAACCCCGTGGTGGGCGGGCCGCCCCAGGCCGTGGAAGACCGTTTCGTTCCGGAACCCGGGGAATATGCCGTTGAAACCTGGGTGGAGGGCCTGGAGGTCCCCTGGTCGCTGGTTTTTCTGACCGGCGACAGGGCCCTGGTGACGGAACGCCCGGGCCGGGTGCGCCTGATCGAAAAGGGCCACCTGCGCAACGAGCCCTATGCCGTCATCGACGGCGTGGTCCACACCGGGGAAGGCGGGCTCATGGGGATCGCGAAGCACCCGGGGTATCCCGGCGAGCCCTGGCTTTACCTGATGCACACCTACAGGGAGGACGGGAACCTTTACAACAGGGTGGTCCGGTATGCGGACACTGGAAAGGGCATGGAGTTCGACCGGGTGATCATTGGCGGCATCCCGGGCAACAGGGTCCACGACGGTGGGCGGATCGCCTTCGGCCCCGACGGCATGCTCTACGTCACCACCGGTGACGTCTGGCAGGCACGGGTCGCCCAGGACCCGGAAAGCCTCGGCGGGAAGATCCTGCGCCTTGCCCCGGACGGAAGCATCCCCCCGGACAACCCTTTTGCCGCCGGGTCGCCCGTGTACTCCCTGGGGCACCGAAACCCCCAGGGGCTGGCCTGGCACCCCGAAACGGGGGACCTTTTCTCGTCGGAGCACGGCCCCTCGGGCGAGTTCGGCCTTCGGGGACGGGATATCATCAACGTCATCGAAGCGGGGGGCAACTACGGCTGGCCCCTGATGCTTGGCGACGCCGACGTGGAGGGCTTCATGGACCCCCTCGTCATGTGGGAGCGGGCGACGCCGCCGGCGGGCATGGCCTTCTGGGACGGGAGGCTCTTTGTGGCCACACTCAGAAGCCGGGCCCTGGTGCGGATCGGGCTTGAAACGCCAGGCGAAGGCTACCGCGTGACGGACATCGACAGGCTTTTTGCCCGCGGGCCCTCGGAGGGCCTTTACGGGAGGCTCCGCGACGCCGTGGCTGGACCCGACGGCGCCCTGTATGTCCTCACCAGCAACCGTGACGGCAGGGGCTCCCCCGCCCCCGGGGACGACCGGATTCTGCGGATAACCGTCCGATAGAAACGTCGGGAAGCGCCGGGCGTACCTCCCGATGCCGGAAGAGATGACAGGATTTTGCAGGTATCAGGAACCCCAATGGTTCTGGTCGTGAGCAAAGAAGGGGCGCGCATCTTTCCTGCGCGCCCCTTTTGAAAATCAGTAAATCCAAGATCCAACCCCGATGGGTTTGGGGGCCCTAGAACTCCCACTCG
>JBNGCT010000165.1:0-1722 GCA_049974965.1 Thermovirgaceae bacterium | reverse complement strand
ACCAACGGCACCACTCAAGCGGTCCCATCGTCTAGTGGCCTAGGACACAGCCCTTTCAAGGCTGCGGCACGGGTTCGAATCCCGTTGGGACCGCCATTTTCTTTGGTTGCCGGCGTAGCTCACTCGGTAGAGCAGCGCACTCGTAATGCGCAGGTAGGCGGTTCGAGTCCGCCCGCCGGCTCCACGACCTTTCCGGCCACCTTCGGGTGGCTTTTTTTCTGGATTCCCGGGGAGGAAACATGTCAGAGAAACGTCGCGTACTCTTTGTCCGTCACGGCCAGACTGAATGGAATCTGCAATATCGCTACCAGGGGAAGGCGGACATCCCCCTCAATGAACGGGGCCTGAAAGAGGCAAGACTTCTCGCCGAACGCCTGAAATCCTGGATTCCCTGCCGCGTATATTCGAGCCCCCTTGTCCGGGCCGCCGAGACGGCGCGGATTGTCGCCTCTGTAATGGATCCTGCGCCTTCAGTCGGTTTTGTCGGCGACCTTGCGGAAATCGATTTCGGAGATTGGGAATCCCATTCCGTTTACGATGTGGCGCGAAAGGACCCCGAGCTGTATGCGGCCTGGCGCGCCGATCCCTCCATGGTGACGTCCCCGGGCGGGGAAGCCTTCGAAGCCGTTGTGGCCAGGGTGAAACGTGGATTGGGCCGTATTTTTGAAGAAACCGCCGAAGACCTTCTGATCGTGTTCCACGGAGGAACGATCCGGGCCGCCCTGAGCATCCTTTTCGATTTGCCTCCTTCTGTGGTATGGAAAATGCGTCTGGGCAACTGCAGTCTGACAGGGATCGAGGTGCGCGACGGCATGTGCTATCTCGCCTTTTTTAACGACAGCGCCCACCTCCGTGTGCCGGAAAACCTTGCCGGCTCAATCCCCCTGGGCGAGTGGTAAATGGGATTCGTCCATGGTATAAAGGGATGAGATCATGGGGAGGGCGGATCATGGACGAAGTCAGGCGTCCGGTTTCAGGAGGCCGGAGCGTTTCCCGGGAAGAGGAAAGATCCCTTTGGATCAAAGCCGCAGCCGGCGATGAGGACGCCAGGGATCGCCTGATCCTGTTGCACAGGCCCCTGGTCTTTTGGATCGCCCGGAAATTCCAGGTTTCCCCCCAGCAATACCAGGATCTCGTACAAGAGGGCATGATGGCTCTCATAAAAGCCGTCGACAGGTTTGACCCGGAGAGAAAAACGCGCTTTGCCACCTATGGGTATTACCGCATCCGGGGTCAGATGACGAACTACCTGCAACGGGTCGAGGCAAAAGCCCCCCAGCCCGTCGATGAAGAAGCCTTCCAGCTTTCCGGTGGTGATGAAACGGACCGTATCGACTGGCTCATCAGCATCATGGACCAGGTGAAGGATCTCCCGGAGAAAGAGTCCGATGTTATCGAGGCACTTGTCTTCCAGGGCAAGAAGGCCAGTGAGTATGCTTTGGAGCGTGGTGTTGACGTGAGCCACATCTACAGGCTCCAACGAAAAGCCCTCGCCAGGATACGCAGTTTGCTCGGCCTTGAAGCGACAGAACACCCCTGAACTGTGATAATGTTCATGCCTACCGAAAAAAACTGGCATACCCGGTTTGGGGAGGATTCCTGTATCATGGAAAAACGGTTCAGACGGGTCCAAAGATGGCTCGAGCGGTGCATTGAAGCGTGCAGGAAAGAAAAATGGTCCAATGCCGTGGCCGACGTGGAATGTGCCAGGGCGGAGCTTGA
>JBNGCT010000164.1:0-1731 GCA_049974965.1 Thermovirgaceae bacterium | reverse complement strand
CGGTGGACGAACCAGATGCACACAGCCAGGACAAGGGCGACGAGAGCGAGGAAATAATTGCCGAACAGGGCCGTGCCGAAAAACTCCGGAGTGGGGATTCCACCGATCCCCAGTGCTCCTCCGAAAAATGGTACGTACAAGAAGATGCTCTCCACGATGAAGTTGATGCCGATGGTGGTGATGGCCAGAAAATCGTCCCGCACCCGCAGGCTCGGGATCCCCAGAAGGGCCCCGACCAGGCCCGTGATGATAACGGCTGCGGGAAGGGCCCACCAGAAGCTGAAGCCGAACTTCGTGCAAAGGATCGCCGACGCGTAGGCGCCGATCCCGAAAAAGGCCGCGTGACCCAGGGAAATCTGGCCCGCGAAGCCGACGATGACGTTCAATCCGACGGCAACGACGGCATAGATCCCGATCATAATGGCGACAGTTGTAATATAGCCTCCCATGATTTCCGTCTCCTTACCGCGTCTTTCTGCCCAGAAGCCCCTCGGGCCGGATCATGAAAACGATGATCATGGCAATGAACGCCAGGGCATCCCGCGGGAGGGGGATCACCGCATAACCGATAAGAAGCGATTCCGCCAGTCCAATCAGAATCCCCGCCAGCACGGCGCCTGGAATGCTCCCCAGCCCCCCGACGACGATGATGGCCAGCGTCTTGTAAGCCGGAACCGCTCCCATCGTCGGGTAAACCTGGTTGTAGTAGACCCCCACGAGAATCCCCGCTATGGCGGCCACGGCCGACCCCATGGCGAAGGTGATGGAAATGATCCGCTTGGTGTTCACTCCCATGGCGCTCGCGATGGCCATGTCCTGGGACGTCGCCTGCATGGCAAGGCCCAGCTCCGTCTTGTCGGAGATAAACCACAGAAGGAGCAGGATGACAATGGTCGTTCCCAGCACCAGAAGCTGCATGCCCGTGATTTCAAGTCCTCCCAAATTCACCGAGGGAAGGCTTAACCCGCTGGGAAACCCCTGGATGTACGGGCCGGCCAGAATGCGCAGGACTTCCTCGGTGGAAATGAAAATGGCGATACTCGCGATGAGCGGGACATAGGGCGGGTACTTCAGCAGGGGATAATAAATAAACTTCTCGATGGCGATGCCCACGATGGCACAGACCACCATGGCCGCCGCGATCCCGATGATCAGGCTTCCCGTCGCCCGGAAGGTATAAAGCCCTACATAGGCGCCGACGGCGTAGACGCCGGCATGGGCCACGTGGAGAATCCTCAGGATGCCATACACCATGGCCAGCCCCAGGGCGATAAGCGCGTAAATCGAACCCACGGCGAGGCCGTTTATCGTGTGTTCAAGGAATAGCTGCATGTTCAACCCCTCTCGTCGTCTTCCGCTTCTACGCTCTCTTCTGTGACGCTCGCTCAGGGAAGGGGCTTCTCGTCTCGGCAATACGAAACAGGACAGACTCACCTTGTTCTACAACTGGAACAATCCGCCTCAAGAAGGCAAAATTAAAACCCTTACTTTAAAGATAGCATTGTCGGGCCTGCAGTCAAGCACACCCTTACCGGCTTCGGGAACCGGCAGCCCGCCCCTTCATGAACCGGCCCATACATTTTACACCATCAAAAAACGGCAGAAAGGGCAGGGTCAAACCTGCACTTTTGACATGATAAATTTGTTTCAAATAACCTCAAATTCCTGACGGGAAACCGGGGCCGGGCCCAGGGAAAACTGCAGGCCCGACCCCGATGAACCGGTGCACCC
>JBNGCT010000163.1:0-1769 GCA_049974965.1 Thermovirgaceae bacterium | reverse complement strand
CTGTAGAGGGCCTTGACATCGCCCGTGTGTACATCCATGGCGAAAACGGCGCCCTTTCTGTCCCGCATGAGGTCGGCGGCCAGATCCTGTGCCCCGAAATCGACGGTCAAGCGGATTGTCTGGCCCGGGACCGGTTCCTTCCGGTCGAGGACCCGGACCCTCCGGCCTCGCGCGTCGACCTCTATCGCTTCCTCTCCGGCCGACCCGCGCAGTCTTTCCTCGTAGAACTGCTCGATACCGCCCTTGCCGATGATGTCACCCCCCCTGTACACGTCAGGGGGGAGGGTTGCAAGGTCTTCTTTCGTCACCTCTCCCACATAGCCGACGAGGTGAGAGACCAGCGGTCCGGAAGGGTACACCCTCCGCGAAACAGGCAAGGGAAAGAGGTACTCCGGGAATTCCGGATCGCTGACCATGGTCGCGATCTGTGCCATGGTCAGATTCGGCAGGATCGCCACGGCATTATAGGGAACATTGTATTGCCTGTCGACGATGGACTGAAGCGCATCCCTTCCGATGGGTATACCCTGCCGCGCCAGAAAGTCCGCTAATTCACCCATCCGGCCCTGCCGTCTGAGATCCAGGGGATAACCCATCAGGTTGAAGGTCTTCACGTTCGTCGCAAGAGGAGTCCCGTTGGCGTCGATGATATCGCCCCTTGCAGCGGGAAGACGGATGAACCTGAGCCGGTTTTCCGATGCCAGCCGGATGTACTTGTCTGCCTGGGTGACCTGAAACCGGTACAGCCCGAACACCAGAAAAAACAGCGAGAAAATGACAATCCATCGAAGAACGACAAGCCGTTGCCCTTCTGAAATTCCTCTAGCCGACATTTCTCTTCTCTCCATGGGATGCGAAGACAAAGCCGACGATGGAGATGACAGGGACCGCTGTCATCATCTGGACGACAAAGGCAAAAGCCACTTCCCGGGAGGCAATGCCGTAAAAAATGATTCTTGAAAGGGCGAGCGCCCCGTGTGCTGCAGCGAGAAACCCCATAAAGATCCAGTGCGATCGTCCCGTAAAAGGGATCCTCTTCCAGAAGATCGAGAACAGGGCGAGCAGGCCGCCGTAGGCTGCCGCGTTCAGGCCCAAAAGGCCTGACCAGCGGAAATCCCAGAGGATCCCGCCCAAAAAGGCCGTCCAGATCCACGTCGTCTCATCCTCAGGCGTTTTCGAACAACGAAACAGAAGATAAAAGAGGAAAAGGTCCGGTGCGAAAGCCCATCCTTCCATCAAGACCTGGAGGAGATCCTGGGCGTACCAGAAAAGCGCGGCCGGGATCACCGCGGACCTTCCTTCTGCACAAAGACCTGCACACGGTAGAGGCGCGAGAACACGGCACCCGGAACCACCGAATAGATCCTGTAGTCTCCTGTGATTCCAACAGCCTCGCCCACTTCCCCGATCCGCAGACCCGGCGCCAGGTGTTCACTGACCAGCGTCGAAGTGAGTTGCATCCCCGGAGAAAGAAGATTCTCAAGCGGGACATACAAAAGCCGTATTCCCCCTTCGCCGTCCCCGGCGATAACGCCGAGATCCCTTGTCTTTTCGACTACGGCCGGGACCATGAGCGTCGGTGATGTCAGAAGCTCCACCCTCGAGGAACCGCTGCTTACATCCGACACGCGCCCCGCCAGAAAGCCCTTGTGGAGGACGGCCATGCCTTTCTCCACCCCGTCTGAGCTCCCCCGGTTGATTTTGATCTCCTTCCACCAGTCCGCAGGCCGCCGGAGGGTCACCCTCGCCTCGAGCAAATCAGGGCTTTC
>JBNGCT010000162.1:0-1792 GCA_049974965.1 Thermovirgaceae bacterium | reverse complement strand
GGTGTCGTGGCCGTTGTGGGAGGATCCTACAGCATGCCCTCCCGGGCGGTGGCGCCGCTGTTCCAGCAGTTTGAGATCCCCTTCGTGGCGGGCTATGCCGTGCACCCGGATATTACCGTCGCCGGTGACTACTGCTTCAGGAACGGTTTCCTCGGGACCGTCGAGGGCCGCGGCGCCGGCGTGGTGGCCGTGGACATGCTTGAAGCAAAGACAGTCGGTCTGCTCACCATGGACAACGACTTCGGCCGGACCCTTGCCGAGGGCTTCAAGGACTATGTCACCGACAAGGGCGCCGAGATCGTCTACGAGCAGATCTATCCCCTGAGCGAAAAAGATTACAGTTCCTACTTGACGTCAATCGACAAGGCCAATCCTGACGTGGTGCTCGCCAGCGGCTATTATGGCCAGGCGGCGGCCATCGTCAAGCAGGCCCATGAGATGGGCCTCGAGTCCCAGATCCTGGGCGAGGAAGGCTATGACTCGCCCAAGTTCATAGAGCTGGCCGGGGAAGAGGCCGCCGAGGGGACCATCATCGTCACCAACCTCGACCGGGACGACCCGCGCGAAGTGGTCCAGGAATTCATCAGCGAGTACAGGGAGCGCTACGACATGGAGCCCGACATGGTGGGCGCCTCCAACTATGACGCGTTCATGATCATCGCCAACGCCATGGAGAAGGCGGGCACCACCGATCCCGAGGCGGTCAGGGATGCCATCGCCGCCACGAAGGACTTCGACGGCGTGACGGGTGTCATCACGGGCTTCACCGATATCGGCGAAGTCATCAAGCCTGTCCAGGTCCAGATCGTCAAGGACGGGGCCTTCCGTCACTACGGCATCGTTGACGACCCGGAGATCATCAACCCGGAGAACGTCGACTAGAAGAATTCTTCACCAGGCACCGGACAGAAGAAAAGGATCATCGGCCGGGAGGTTTTCCTCCCGGCCTCTTTTTGTCGTCCCTGGGGTCTGACATCGTTTCCTGCTACGCCTGAGGGATAAAGAAAAAGGGGAGAGCCGAGGCCCTCCCCTTTCACATACCGTGTACTGCCCTTGCCCTGTCCCTAGAACCACACGTGGGTGCGGAGCCGGATCATGTTGTTGTCTTCCGGGATCCAAAAGTCGCCGTAGCTGACGTCGTCATAGGACAATTCGAACATGATTGCCGGTGTGTACCAGTATTTGACGCCAAAGGTCCAGAAAGTAGTGTCCGGATCAAATCCGAAGAAATTCCCATCCAGTTTGCAGGTGGCCCAACGCTGGAAGGTAGCCCATTTTTCGTCCCACTGCTGGTCGAGGCGTACGAAGAGAGCCGTTCCGGCTTGCATCCCCTCGCCCAGACCAGGAGTCATCGGGCCGCCGAAGTCGTCGTACTGCGCCAGGCCGCCGGTACCGTACCCGCCCTGAAGCCTGCTTGCCGTCCAGGCGTAGAAGTCCTTGTCCACGTCCACGTATTCGATCCAGACGGAGGTGAACCCGAGGGCTTCCTGTTTCACGTCAAGAATGGCTTTCCAGAGCGAGTTTTCGTCTCCGACCCCATCGATGCTCTGCTGGAAGTAAGCGCCCCTGAGGGTGATCTCCGGTGTGAAGTTGACGTAAGGCGCAACCCACCAGACGTACTGGTCGCCCTCATTCCACTCGTCGAAATCCAGGTTGAGGTAGTTGATGCTGGCCCCGAATTGCTCGTTGAAGGCAAAATTCAGCCTGGCGCCGAAAAGGTAGGCATCGTCGGTTTCAGAATCGAAGGGTTCGTAATAGAATTCCTTGTCTTCGGTACACAGCTGTCCAAAAT
>JBNGCT010000161.1:0-1930 GCA_049974965.1 Thermovirgaceae bacterium | reverse complement strand
TCGTTGGCACTTATTGTTGGGGTACCGCTGTTTTACGAGTTGCGGAGAACTCGGCACGCTTCACAGGACCCTCCATCCTGCCGTCGAAACCTGTCGCCCCCATGTTTGTACTTATAGCACTATTCGCGCTGTTTCAGCGTTTTTTCCATCGCGCGCTTTGCATCACGTTCCGCGATGGCTTCCCTCTTGTCATGTTTTGCCTTTCCCTTCACGAGGGCAAGCTCAACCTTCGCCCACTTGTTTTCTTTCAAGTACATCGAAAGCGGAACCAGTGTCAGCCCCTTTTCGCGCGTTTTCCCGATCAGTCTCTTGATTTCCTCTATCCTGAGCAAGAGTTTTCTCGGACGCAGAGGGTCGTGATTGTAGTGGGTCCCCTTTTCATAGGGGGATATGTGTACATTATAGAGCCAGACATCCGTTCCGGTCACCCTCGCATATCCGTCCTTGAGGTTCACCCTGCCCGCCCGTACGGACTTGATTTCCGTTCCCGTCAGGACAAGACCTGCTTCGTAGGTTTCAAGGATAAAATAGTCGAAGCGGGCTTTCTTGTTTCGCGCGATGACGGAATTTTTCATTGGACCCTCCACGTACAGAAAATTATACTCCTGTAAAAGGCTTTGGTCAAATATAATCAGTATTGTTCGATTTGTGGAAAAAGAAAGGGATCCCCCTATCGCGGGATCCCTTTCTAGTTTACGGATTGGTCGGGGCGAGAGGATTTGAACCTCCGACCTCCTAGTCCCGAACCAGGCGCGCTAACCAGTCTGCGCTACGCCCCGAACGTCGTGCATTCTAGCACCTTGCGCGCTCTTCCGTCAACGACGTCTTTACCGGGTTCGAAGATTGATAACTCTTGCACAATAATGATAGTATTGGTAGTGCTGTCGATAAACTGCGCACAAGAACCTGTTCAAGGCCCTAGTGCGCATGACTGTAGGAAAAGGTTATTTGACTATTTCCAGGGGGGGAAACAGGAAAATGGAGAAAATGAAAGTTCTCGCTGAATGGTCCTACGAACCGGTCAAGGTCCAAAAAGGGTACACCGGGAAAACACTCAAGGTGAACGTCGGAGAAGGGACCTTCGAGGCCAAGGATGTTTCAGAGGATATGAAGGAGAAATTTGTCGGGGGAAGAGGCTTTGACCTGAAGCTTCTCTGGGACTCCGTCAAGGACACGACAAAATGGGACGATCCCGAAAACGAACTGGTCTTCTCCGGCGGACCGCTTTGCGGAATAACCCAGTACCCCGGCACGGGCAAATTCTACGTGGCCTTCATTTCGCCGCTGACCGAGCAGACCTATGACAGCAACGCGGGCGGACACTTCGGGCCTCTCCTGAAGTTCGCCGGCTGGGACGCCCTCGAAATCCAGGGCAAGGCGAATCAGGATGTCATCGTCGTCATCGATTCCGATGAAAAGAAGGTACAGATCCTCGAATCGCCCTTCACCGACATCAATGCCTATCCGGTCACCAAAGCCCTGTACGACTATTACGGCGACCCGAACGATATCCACGACAGAAAACACGTTTCCGTCATCTCCACGGGGAAAGCTGCGGAATCGACATTCTGGGGTTGCCTGAACAGCAGCTTCTGGGATGTCCACAGGAAGGACTTCCGTCTCAAGCAGGCCGGCCGCGGGGGCGGCGGGACGATTCTCCGTGACAAGAAGATTGCTGCCATCGTTGTCAAGAGCCATAATCTGAGCGGTACCGCGAATAATCCCGTTGATGTGGAAACCCTGACGAAACTTGGCCACAAGCTCCACAAGGAGATATTCACTCTCGACGCGAAGCAGTGCAAGATGCGCACCGTCGGCACGTCGCACCTGAACGAAATCATGAACGAGTACCATATCCTGCCCACGAACAACTACAAGTTCGGCCAGCACCCCGAAGCGGACAAGATCCATTCCGATGTTTACAAGAAAT
>JBNGCT010000160.1:0-1936 GCA_049974965.1 Thermovirgaceae bacterium | reverse complement strand
CTTGGAGGCGTGCTCTACGCCCACTTCATGATGTTCATCAGCCCGGACGCGTTCGGGTTTCCCGTTTCCATCATGCTCCTGTCAATGGTGGTCTTCGGAGGCATGGGGAAGATCTGGGGCCCCATCCTGGGAGCCATCGTGCTCGGATCGCTGCCCGAGGTCTTCAGGCCGCTGGTGGATTACCGGATGCTCCTGTACGGGGCAATTCTGCTGCTGGTGATCCGCTATCAGCCCCAGGGCATCCTGGGAGATGGCAGCTTCCTGATGCGCCTTTTCGCGAAAGGGGGTGCCCGAGGTGGCCGGTAGTGAAATGATCCTCCAGGTCCAGGACCTGAGCCGCCATTTCGGGGGCCTCAAGGCCGTGGACGGCGTCTCCTTCCATGTCAAAAAGGGCGAGATCCTGGGCCTGATCGGCCCCAACGGCGCCGGGAAGACCACCTGTTTCAACGTCATTTCCGGTGTCTACAAGCCGACGGCGGGCTCCATCTACCTCGACGGGGAGCAGATCGACGGGCTCCCGGCGCATGACATCGCGGCAAAAGGGATCGGCCGGACCTTCCAGATCGTCCGGCCCTTCGCGGGCATGACGGCAAGACGGAACGTTCTGGTAGGCACCGGGATGCCGAGATACACGTCGTTTTCCAGAAGCTGGCCCGTCTTCAACACGGAAAAAAGCCGGGAACGCGCGGCCGGGTTCCTGCGTGACGTGGGGATCGAGAACCTGGGGGAAAATTCCTCGGCGACGCTTTCATTGGGAAACCTGCGCCGCCTGGAGATCGCCAGGGCGCTGGCTTTGGAGCCCAAGCTGCTTCTTCTTGACGAGTCCTTTTCAGGACTGAGCCAGGAGGAGATCGGGAAGATGATGAAACTGGTCGAGACGATCCGTGACCGGGGGATTTCGGTCTTGCTCATCGAGCACAACATGCGGGTCGCCATGACGTTGTGCAGGCGCCTGGTGGTGCTCGACCACGGGCAGAAGCTGGCCGAGGGGCCGCCGGAGGAGATCCGGTCGGACGAAAGGGTCATCGAGGCCTACCTCGGAAAGGGAGCGTCGGGCAATGCTTGAAGCGAGAAACCTTACCGTCACCTACGGCGACATCGTCGCCCTGGAGGACGTTTCCTTTTCCGTCGAGGACGGGGAAGTGGTCTCCATCATCGGTGCGAACGGAGCCGGCAAGACAACCCTCCTGAACACCGTCATGGGGCTCGTGGAGCCCCGCTTTGGCGACGTGGTATATGTCAGCGAAAAGGGCACGGAAAAAAGCCTCCTTTCCATGCCGTCCTACGAGCGCGCTCATGTGGGCATCCGGATCGTTCCCGAACGGGCCCGGGTGTTCCCGCGCCTTTCGGTGGAACAGAACCTCAGGATGGGCGTCTACGGGCTGTCGAAGAAGGTGGATGTGAAGAAAGCCTTCGGCGAGGTCTACGAGCTGTTCCCGGTGCTGGAGGAGCGCCGGTGGCAGGCCGCGTCGACTTTGTCCGGCGGGGAGCAGCAGCAGCTGGCCATCGGCCGTGCGCTGGTTTCGGACCCGAAGGTCCTCCTCGTGGACGAGATTTCCATGGGGCTCATGCCAAAGCTGGTGGACCTTGTCTTTTCGGTGCTGGGGAAGCTCAACGAGGAAAAGGGTCTGACCATCCTCCTGGTGGAACAGAACGCTGTCCAGGCACTGGAGGTGGCCCACAGGGGGTACATCCTCGAGACGGGCAAGATCGCCCTTGAAGGCAAGGCAGCAGAACTCAGGGAGAACCCGGCGGTCAAGGAGGCCTATCTCGGGGGGTGATGACGCGCAGCCCGGGTTTTCCCGGCGTATGTGTAGAGGTGTGGCAGAGAATTTTTTACAGAATTGAGGAGGTGTCGGTTCATGAAACGAATTGCAATCCTGGTAGTTGCGCTTTTCCTTCTGCCCCTGGCGGCCGGGCAGGTAATGGCCGCTGA
>JBNGCT010000159.1:0-1946 GCA_049974965.1 Thermovirgaceae bacterium | reverse complement strand
CCCGCCTGGTTGAAGATTTCCTCGATATCTTTGGGCATCTCACCCGAAAGAAGGGGGGACACAAAGCGGGGCTGTCCCGACAGGTCGGCAATCACCTGTTGCCACTGTTCATCGGGGAAGGTGTCGTTTTCTATCAGGACATCATAAGGCTTTACCCGTGAGCCCTGGACCTTCGCCTTTACGCGACCCTTCGTAACGTCAAGGTTGACGACCTGCCCGCTCCTGGCATAGCGTTTTCCCCTGGCCAGTCTTTTGCCGATTTCGAAATTCTCGAGGACCTCTATCCACCGTTTACCCCACCACGTTTTCGCGAAGGCTCCTTTTCTGTTTTGGGCTTTTATTCCACCCTGTACTTTTTTGGGTTGTGATTCGGAGTAAAAATCACCGTAACGCCGGAAGTTTCTCATGGGTTCAGTCTCCCGCGGCTTCTTTGCTAAGTTTGATCAGGTTCTTTATCTCTTCGTTCGAAAGCTCGGTCAGGCCTGCTTCTCCTTTGCCGAGAACCTGTTGGGCTATCTCACTTTTGCTTTCGATCATCCTGTCTATCCTCTCTTCCAGGGTGCCTACGACAACGAATTTGTGAATGAGGACATTCTTTTTCTGTCCTATCCTGAAGGCCCTGTCGGTGGCCTGGTTTTCGACGGCGGGGTTCCACCACCTGTCATAATGGAAGACGTGGTTGGCCCGGCTGAGGTTGAGGCCCGTCCCACCCGCCTTGAGAGAGAGGACGAATACATGCGGGGCGTCCGGGTCTTCCTGGAAAATTCTCACCATTTCGTCGCGTCTTTTTCTGGGGGTGGCCCCGCAAATGAAGAAGACGTCTTCCATGAACTCCTCCACAAGGCTTTGCTGAAGTATCCGGCCCATTTCCGCGTACTGGGTAAAGACAAGAGACCGTTCGCCCCCTTCCCTTATTTCATGAAGCATCTGGAAAAGGCGATCCTGTTTGCCTGATCGCGTCGGGGACGGATTATCATCTTTCGCGTACTGGGAGGGGTGGTTGCAGATCTGTTTCAGCCGGGTGAGGGTGGAGAGGATCAGCCCTTTTCTTTCCATGCCTTCAGAGCTTTCGATCTTGTCTTCCACCTCGTCGAGGACGGCCTTGTAGAGAGAGACCTGCTCCCGGGTGAGGTTGCAGTATTCCCTGGTCTCTATTTTTTCGGGCAGGTCCGTGATGACGGACCTGTCCGTCTTGAGGCGCCTGAGGATGAACGGTGCGGTGATTTTCCTGAGCCTCGAGGCGGCTTCCTCGTTCTTCCACACCTGGATGGGCCTGTGGAAGTTGGTCTTGAAGTATGAATAATTGCCGAGCAGGCCTGGATTGAGAAAGTCCATTATGGACCACAGGTCGCCCACGTGATTTTCGACCGGGGTGCCCGTCAGGGCTATGCGGCAGCCTGCCGGGACGGCACGGCACGCCCTGGCTCTTTTGGTTTCGTGATTCCGTATGTTCTGGGCCTCGTCGAGCACGATCCCGGCCCAGGGGACTTCCCGGAGAAAGTCGATATCCCTCGCGATGAGGCCATAGCTGGAAAGGACCATGGCATACCTGGCCGCCTCCTTTTGGAAGCGTTCCTTTTTTCTCCTGTCCGATCCGTGATGGATCAGCACGTCGAGCCGTGGGGTGAATTTTTCGGCTTCCATCTTCCAGTTGTTCACTACCGATGTGGGACATATAAGGAGGAAGGGCCGGGTTTCGCCTTCTTCCCTTTTCTTCTGGATGAAGGCAAGGGTTTGAATGGTTTTTCCAAGGCCCATGTCGTCGGCAAGGCACGCTCCCAGTCCCGTCTCCTGCAAAAAGTGGAGCCACGAATATCCTCGCCTTTGATAGGGACGGAGCTCGCCGCTTAACCCCTCGGGCGGATTCTTGAGCTCGAATTTTCCGCCTTCCTTGAGCTTGTCGAGCACCTTTTTGAGCCAACCTTCGGTTTCGATACCCTCTATGG
>JBNGCT010000158.1:0-1955 GCA_049974965.1 Thermovirgaceae bacterium | reverse complement strand
TGGACCATCGAAATCGAGGGAAAGGACGACTTCGTCGTGCCCGTTTATTTCCTCGACACCGACGTGGAGGCCAACACCCCCTGGGACAGGCAGCTTTCCTGGTATCTCTACGGAGGCGACTCCAGGTACCGGCTCTGCCAGGAGATCGTTCTCGGGTCGGGCGGGTTGCGCATGCTCAGGGACCTCGACTATTCCAACATCGAGAGCTTCCATCTCAACGAGGGGCACGCAGCCTTTCTTCTCCTCGAACTGTTGCGGGAGCAGGGCTATGAAAGCTACGACCGCATCCGCGAACATGGCGTCTTCACGACCCATACCCCCGTCTCTGCAGGGCATGACCATTTCAGCTGGGATCTCATCAACAGCACCATGAACCCCGCCATGGCAAAGCGGCTGCGGCGGATGATTTCGGCTGAAAGCGTCTCCATGACGGACCTCGCCCTGAAATACAGCCACTACGTCAACGGCGTCTCAAAAAAACACACGGAAGTCAGCCGGAAGATGTATGGCAGAAACGACGTGGACTGCATCACCAACGGCATTCACGTGGACACCTGGATCGGCCCCGAGATGGCCGACCTTTTCGACAGGCACATCAACGGATGGCGGAATGCTCCGGAGCGGCTGGTGGGGGCCATGAACATCCCGCCAGACGATATCTGGCAGGCTCACCTGAAGGCAAAGCGACGACTCCTGGACGAGATTCGCGTCAAGACGGGAAGGGAACTCGATCCCGACAGACTGACCATAGGTTTCGCCCGCCGCGCCGCCCAATACAAGAGGGCCGACCTGATCCTCAGCGATGTGAAGCGGCTCGTGGAAATCGGGGCACAGAAGGTCCAGTTTCTCTTCGCAGGAAAGGCCCACCCCAACGACGAGGGTGGGAAGGAAATGGTCTCCAGGCTTCTCTGCGAGGCCCAGAACATGGTCGGGACCGACCTTCCGATCATCTTTCTCGAGGATTACGGCATGGACCTTGGGGCCCTGCTGGTCCAGGGTGTTGACCTCTGGCTGAACAACCCGGTCCGCCCGATGGAAGCCTCGGGAACAAGCGGCATGAAGTGCGCCGTCAATGGCATCCCGAATTTCTCCATTCTCGACGGATGGTGGATTGAAGGCTGGGTCGAAGGCGTAACCGGATGGGCCATAGGGCCGTCACCCGCCGAACAGGGGCACGGAGATTCCGCCGGTGACGCCGAAGACCTCTATGAGAAACTGGAAAACACCGTGATCCCGACTTACTACGACAACCGTGAACACTGGAAGCACATGATGCGATACTCCATCGCACTGAACGGAAGCTATTTCAACACCCACCGGGTTGTCCGCGAGTACTGCGAGCGGGCCTGGGGGATCCGTTTCCGGGGGCTATAGGAGGGTCAATCCAGGAAAGAAACCCTCTGGTCTCCTCCGGCTAAAACATTTACAATGGTAAAGTAATGTAATGACGTCTTGCCTGAGGAGGCCGAACAAAGGTGTCGCGAAAGAAGAGCCCCGTCAAGGTTCTGCATGTCAGTCCCGAAATGGCGCCGCTTTCAAAGGTCGGGGGCCTTGGCGACGTCGCTGGATCCTTGCCCGGCGCCCTTATACGGCTGGGATATGATGGTCGGGTCCTGACCCCCGCCTGGCCGGGTGTCATGGAACTGGCGTCCAGGAAAGGGCTGACACCACAGTTGGAAATCCCCGTCCTTCCCCTGGCACTTCGCTGGAAAACTTTCGACGCGCGGCTATGGGACACCACCCTGTCGGGCGTTCCCGTTTATCTTCTGGAGCAGGACGAACTGTTTTCCGATCCCGGGATTTATCCGTCGACGCTGGACGCCGACCGGATCCTTCCCTTTGCCGCTTTGGCCCTCACCGTCATGGAATTCCGCCGGCGAACCGGCTGGGAACCGGACATCGTTCATGTGCACGACTGGGCGGCGGCCCTTGTCCCGGCGTTCTTCCGCTGGCAC
>JBNGCT010000157.1:0-1959 GCA_049974965.1 Thermovirgaceae bacterium | reverse complement strand
TGTACTTCCACGTTTACGGCAGGAATGCTGTCATGAAAGACCTCGAGCCCGTCGAAAGGACACAGTCCCACGAACTTGCCGTGGTGATCGAAGTCGTGTCCAGGGACGAAGAACTCGCGACCTCCGTTGCGAAATGTGCCAAGTTCCGCTTCTTCTACATGAGTTATCCCGGCCAGATGAATTCCTCCGGCGGCTCGGTCGCTCTTCTGACGGATGAACCCCTATATCCGAAAAACAAATGCTACCGCTGGACCATCGACCACCTTCTGAAACTGAAAGACCCACTGGATGACAAGATTTTCCGTTTTGCTTTCGAGACAGTAGGCAAATAACCGGAGGCCGGCTCATGCAGACGTACCTGACGAAGCTGACGGAGTATTACGCCGAAAGGGGTTACGAATCCATACCGGCGGAAGTGACGAAAAAGGCCCGCCGGGTGCTGGCGGATTTTCTGTCGGAGCAAGCGGTGGGTTACCGTGAAAGCGGTTTCGGGAAGATCTGGAACGAATACGTTCTCGAACTGGGCGGCAAGGAGGAGTCCACGGTCCTTTGCGTGGGCCGCAAGGTTCCCGCCATAAACGCAGCGGCGTCTATGGGGATCATGGGACATGCCATCGAGCTTGACGACGGTCACCGGTGGGGGACATCCCACCCCGCGGTGGCGGTGATTCCGGCGGTCCTTGCCGTCGCCGAGCGGGAAGGGAATTCCTTCAAAGACATTCTCGCGGCGATCGTGATCGGCTACGACGTGATGCTCCGGTCGGCCCGTGCGATCAACCCGTCGCACCTGAAGCGGGGGTTCCACTCCACGGGCACCTGCGGGAGCCTCGGTGCGGCGGCGGGGTGCGCCCATCTTCTGGGCCTGGATCCGGAGTGGACGGCTTATGCCATATCCATGGGCGGACTGCAGAGTGCGGGACTCCAGGAGATGCTTCACGACCACCCGGGGATAAAGACGCTCCAGCCCGGCAAGGCGGCCATGGCAGGAGTACTTTCGGCGGACCTGGCGATGCGGGGGGCGAAAGCTCCCCGGACCCTGTACGAAGGGGTCCACGGGTGGCTGAAGGCCATGTGCGCCGGCGAATATTCCGAAGATGCCCTCATGGGGGATCTCGGAAACCGCTGGGAGATCATGTACACCTACACAAAGCTTTATCCAACGTGCCGCCACTGCCATGCGGCCATCGACCTGGCGCGTGAGGCGCGGGAGAAGCTCGGGTTTACGCCGGACGATGTGGAAGCCATCCGGGTCAGGACCTACAGCCTTGGCAACGCCGAGGTGGGACAGATCCGCCATCCGCGAAGCTTTGAAGAGGCCATGTTCAGCATGCCCTTTTCAGTGGCGCTGGCGCTGGACCGGGGGAATGTGACGCTCCAGGACTACACGGAGGAAGTCCTTTCCGACGGGAGGTTGCAGGATGCCGCGGGAAAGGTGTCCATCGAGATCGATCCTTCCATGGATGCGAAGTATCCGGAAGAACGCGGCGCCTGGATGGAAGTGCTTCTGAAGGACGGCCGGCGTTTCGAGAAGGCTGTTCCCGTGGCCAAGGGGGAACCTGAAAACCCCGTGGACGACGGCGATTACATCGAGAAGCTGAAGGCCATGACAGCGCCTCACTATGCGCCGGAATTTTTTGAGGGGCTTTGGGAGATCGCCGTAAAGCGGGAAGCGGATTCCGTCTCCTATGGAGACATCATCAATCACTTCGGGAGGAGTATCCGATGAAGACAAAAAATATTTGCGAACTGGCGCGGACCATCCGGAGCAAGAACGCCGGGTATTTTGCGGTCACCATGGAAATCATTTTCGACGACCGCGAAATATACAACAAGGTGAAAGAAAGCGGTGTCATAACAAAAGAGGCCATTGCCAAGGCCTATCGAGTCCCCGTGGGGAAGGTGGAGAATTTCCACTTCTTTGACCCGGGCATGGGAATCAAGGCGAACTTCCTGAGCGAC
>JBNGCT010000156.1:0-2004 GCA_049974965.1 Thermovirgaceae bacterium | reverse complement strand
GCGGGGTTATAACCCCGCCTCCTTTTTTGTCAACAAATGCGGGGGAGAATTTCCCCGACGGGCATGTCCACCAGCCGTGTTCCGCCGGCTTCGGTACGCATCCCGACGTAGCCCGGGTTTTCGGATGTCAGTGAACCGATGCACTCGGCATCTCGTGCAATTTCATGGGCCCTGAGTCGATCCAGTGTCTTCTCGGCGTCTTCAGGGTCAACGGCGATGACCGCACATCCTTCACAGGCGAGATAGAGGGGGTCAAACCCGAGGATATCGCAGACGGATTTGACTTCGGGCGAAACGGGAAGGCTCTTTTCGTGGAAAAGCACCCCGAGTGAAGCGGCTTCAGCCCATTCGCAAAGAACCGTTCCAAGTCCGCCCCTGGTGCAATCGCGCATGCACCGAAGGCCTGGAATGTCGAGAAGGTCTTCGGCGAGATGCCAGAGAGGCGCGCAGTCGGAAAGGAGGGAGCCTGACGAAAGATTGTACCGCGATGCGGCCACGGCGGCGCCGTGCCTTCCGATGGATGTGGTGACGATGAGGGCGTCGCCGGGCTCGAGCCGTGCAATGCCGAGGCTTCGTTCCGGTACCGGATTCCCGACGGCGCAGGTGGTGATAAAGAGTCCGTCCACCTGGCCGCTGGGCACGACTTTCGTGTCCCCAGACACGAGCCTGACAGACAGTTCGGTGCACACGGAGCCGGCGCTTTTCATGTAGGAAAGGAGCTCTTCCTTTTCGAGTCCTTCCTCCGCGACCAGACTCATGGCCAGGTACTTGGGTTTCGCCCCCCGCATGGCGAGATCGTTTATGCTTCCGCACACGGCAAGTTTCCCGATGTCTCCGCCGGGGAAAACTCTCGGTGTGACGGTGAAACCGTCGATTGTTATGGCGAGCCCCTTTTCAGGGATAGCGCAGTCCTCCTGTTCGAGGCCGGTGGCCCCGAAGGAAAGTAGGATTTCGGAAATGAGCTCTCCCCCCAGCCGGCCGCCCGCCCCGTGGCCGGTACTCAGGCGTCCCATGATATTTTGGTCTCCTCCCGGGCGTATGTATAGTAGGCTGCGCAACTTCCCTCGTTTGAAACCATGCAGGGGCCGACCGGATGAACCGGTGTGCAGGACGTCGAAAAGAGCGGACAGTCTCCGGGGGAAATCAATCCCTTGAGTACATCGCCGCACCGGCATCCTTCAGGCGTGGGTGCCGGGGAGATTTCGATGTCCAGCATGGGGACCGCGTCAAAGGATTTATAAGATTCCTTCAGGCGGAATCCCGATTCGTGAATTGTTCCGAGCCCCCTCCAGGAGGCATCGGAGTGTTCAAAGACCTTCGCAAGCAGCTCCCTGGCTTTTTTGTTTCCTTCGGGTCTCACGGCCCGGGGGTACATGGAGCGGATTTCCGGTCGTCCCGTTTTGATCTGCCGAAGGACCTCCAGGACACCCAGCATGATATCCTGCGCTTCGAATCCCGCTACGGCGCAGGCCTTGCGAAATGTGTCAGCCAGGAACCGGTACGGATCGAGCCCGATAACGACGCTGACATGGCCCGGCAAAATGAAGCCATCGATGGAAAGGTCCTGCGCTTCGGCGAGAAGCTGTAGTGCCGGTGGAACCCGTTTGTGAAGGTTCAGGACAAAAAAGTTTCCGACGTTTTCCGCCATAGCCTCGAGGATCACCGAAGCCGTGGCCGGCGCGGTTGTTTCGAAGCCGATACCGAGGAAGACGATGTCCTCATTCGGGTGCTCCCGGGCGATACGGACGGCCCCTGCCGCCGAGGTCACGACTTCGACTTTCCGGCCTCTCGAGCGGGCTTCAAGCAGGGAGCCGGAAGTACCAGGAACGCGCAGCATGTCGCCATAGGTGGCGACGATGGTGTTTTTTCTTTCGGCTATGGAAATGGCGGCGTCGATGTCCCCCTGGTCGGTGACGCAGACGGGACAGCCTGGCCCGGAAACAAGGCGAAGCTTTTCAGGGAAAAGAGATTTCAGGCCGTTTCGAAAAATCGAGACCGTATGGG
>JBNGCT010000155.1:0-2030 GCA_049974965.1 Thermovirgaceae bacterium | reverse complement strand
CTCTCTGATGGATGCGGGCGTCAAGCTGAGAAAACCGGTGGCCGGCGTAGCCATGGGCCTCATCAAGGAAGGCGACGACGTGGCCGTTCTCTCTGACATTCAGGGTCTTGAAGATCACTATGGCGATATGGATTTCAAGGTGACGGGCACACGGGACGGCGTCACCGCCCTGCAGATGGACAACAAGGCGGGCGGGATCACCAGGGAGATCCTCAACAAGGCCCTGGCCCAGGCCAGGGACGGGCGGCTTTTCATTCTCGGCAAGATGGACGAGGCCATCACGGCGCCCAGGGAAGAGATCTCCAGTTACGCCCCGCGCATCTACACCGTCAACATTGACAAGGACAAGATCAGGGACATCATTGGCCCCGGCGGAAAGACGATCAGGAACATCGTCGCCCAGACGGGGGTCAAGGTGGATGTGGAGGATGACGGTCGTGTGTTTGTGGCTTCCTCCTCCAGGGAGGCGGCTGAAAAGGCCCTGGCCATCATCGAAGATCTTGTCAGGGAGGTCGAGGCCGGCGACGTCTATGTCGGTACGGTGACCCGGCTGATGAATTTCGGAGCTTTTGTGGAGGTCCTCCCGGGCAAGGAAGGCCTGCTCCATGTGAGCGAGATCAGCCAGCGCCACGTTCCGAAAGTCGACGACGTGCTCAATCCCGGAGACACCGTCCTGGTAATGGTCAAGGAGATCGACGACATGGGGCGGATCAACCTTTCGAGAAAACGGATTCTGGACAAGAAAGATTCCCTCGACGAAAGCTTCCGGGATGCCCTCGCCAGAGAAATGGAGCGGGAAGATGAAATCTCCAAACTGCCCCCGGAATCGCCCGGCGACAAGTCCTCCCGGGACCGTGACAGAAACGGAGGCAGGAGGGGAGGCCGAAGCGGACAGAGGCCTTCGAGAAACCCGGGCCAGGGAAGGAACCGTTGACGTCATGGAAGAGTTGAAAATCCGGATATCCAGAAGCGACGAATCGGCTGATCTGCCGCTTCCGGGATATGCGACGGAAGGCTCGTCGGGAATGGACGCCGTCGCTGCGGAGGATTGCGTCATCCCTCCCGGGGAGTGGCGTGCCGTCGGGACGGGGATATATCTCGAGATCCCCGAAGGGTTTGAATGCCAGGTCCGGCCGAGAAGCGGTCTCGCCCTGAGAGAGGGTGTCACGGTTCTGAACGCTCCGGGAACGGTTGACAGCGACTACCGGGGGGAAGTCAGAATCATCCTCATCAATCACGGGGAAAAGCCTTTCAGGATTTCCCGAGGCGATCGGATCGCCCAGTTGGTCTTCGCTTCCGTCGCGAGGGCAGACCTTTACATCCGAAAAGCCCTTACGGAAACCGCCCGTGGAACCGGCGGGTTCGGGAGTACGGGCAAGTAAATTTCTCAAAAAGGCACCGGCACCGGCAAATGGAAAAAAGGAGGCCGCGTATTGCGGCCTCCTTTTTTGTCGCCTTGATCACGGTGTTTTCAGTGATTCTTGGAGCTCGCCGTCTTTTTCACGCACCACAACGTTCCGCCCCAGACGATCAAAAGAATTATCGCCATGTATACTTGCCAGCCCATCAGTATTCCTCCTTTTGAGTTGCAGCGTTCGGTCAGGCAGCCTGCAGTCCTAGTCGATGGCCTCGAACTTGTGGGTCATCCTGTTTGCCAGCCAGTTGTTGAGCAGCAAAAAGGCTGCGAGCATGATCCCCCACTGGTAGACCATGGTGCCGACGGTGAAGGTGTACTCGGAGATCGGCAGCCATTTCATGTAGCTTTCGGGGTACCAGCTTGCAGCCTGTTTGATCCACCAGCCGAAGATTATCACGAACCACACCGGGAAGAGGTAGATCAGCTTGAACATCCATGCGGCCTTCAGGTCGGAAACGGGTTCGATGTACTCTTCCCAGATCTTGTTCACGCCGACCTTGATGGCGCCGATGGAAAACAGCAGGCCGCTCAGCAAAAGCCCGACGCCCCAGACCCAGTCCTGGTTGTCGAGGAAACTGATGCTCATCGAGGACGGAAGCCCGAGGATGGTAAT
>JBNGCT010000154.1:0-2055 GCA_049974965.1 Thermovirgaceae bacterium | reverse complement strand
GACGAAAACAGGCGGCAGCGACTGGAAACCGTCGCCGGAACGATCCGCCGCGACATTATCAGCATGGTCGCGGCTGCGGGTTCGGGGCATCCGGGAGGATCTCTTTCGGCGGTGGAGATCCTTACAGCCCTGTACTTCGATGTCATGTGCCATGATCCCGGGAATCCCGCCTGGGAAGAACGGGACCGGTTTGTCCTCTCCAAGGGACATGCGTGCCCGGTGGTGTATGCGGCCCTCGCCGAGGCCGGGTATTTCCCGGTGGAGGAACTGCAGACGCTCAGGGCCTTCGGTTCCAGGCTGCAGGGGCATCCTGACCGAAAAAAACTCCCGGGGCTCGAGGCTTCTACCGGCAGCCTCGGACAGGGGCTTTCCATCGCTTGCGGCATGGCGCTGGGTTTCAGGATGGACCGAAAGCCCAACCGTGTCTATTGCCTTATGGGGGACGGAGAACTTGACGAAGGGCAGGTCTGGGAAGCGGCCATGACGGCGGCCCATTACAAGCTGGATAATTTGTGCGGCATCATCGACAAAAACGGCCTCCAGATCGACGGCTGGACCTGTGACGTGAAATCACTGGAGCCCCTGGCGGACAAATGGCGTGCCTTCGGATGGAATGTTCTCGAAGTCGACGGCCACAACCTCGAAGACCTCCTTTGTGCTTTCGGAAGATTCCGGCACAGTCATTTCATGCCCACCGTCATAATTGCCCACACGGTGAAAGGCAAGGGAGTGAAAGTCATGGAAAACGAAGCGGGCTGGCATGGCAAGGCCCCGGACAGCGATCTGGCCTCCAGGATCCTCGAGGAGCTTGACGGGGGTGGTACGAGATGAAAGCCGCACCGCTTGCCGAAAACCTGTGGGCCGATGTAGAGAAGATTCCTACCCGTTTCGGCTATGGTGACGGACTGGTCGCATTGGGAAAAGAAAACCCCCGCGTCGTGGTCCTCGGGGCCGATCTTTCTGCTTCGCTGAAGGTTGACCGTTTCCGGGACAGCTTCCCCGACCGCTTCATCCAGACGGGAATAGCCGAGCAGGACATGACGAACCTCGCGGCAGGCCTTTCCCTGGTGGGAAAGATTCCCTTCGTAAGCACCTACGGGGTTTTTTGTACCGGACGCGCCTGGGACCAGCTCAGGACGACAGTGGCATACGGAGGGCTGAACGTGAAGATCGGTTCGGGCCATGGCGGCATATCCGTCGGTCCCGACGGAGCGACTCACCAGGCTCTTGAAGATATCGCCATTACGCGGACGATCCCGGGCATGACGGTCATCGTCCCATGCGACTATCATGAAACCGTCAAGGCCGTCAAGGCCGCTGCCGTCATTGAAGGACCAGTGGTGATACGTTTCGGGCGCGAAAAGGTTCCCGTCGTGACGACTCCCGAGACGCCTTTCGAAGTCGGGAAGGCGGAAACCTTCAGGGATGGGACCGATGTGACTGTCCTTGCCTGCGGCGTCATGGTCTACGAGGCACTCAAGGCGGCACGAATCCTCGAGGGTGAGGGGATTTCCGCCAGGGTCATCAATTGCCATTCCGTCAAGCCCATGGACATCAGGACCGTGGTGGATTCGGCCCTGGAGACGGGTGCCGTGGTCACCGCGGAAGAACACCAGGTCATGGGTGGATTCGGCAGCGCTGTCGCGGAGGTTTTGTGCCGGCACGCTCCCGTTCCACTGCGCATGGTGGGTATCCAGGACGTTTTCGGACAGTCCGGTTCCCCTGAAGAACTGATGGAAGCCTACGGCCTCACCGCCGCCGCTGTGGCGGAAGCGGTGCGGGATGTCCTCGAGGCGAAAGGGAGGTAATACACGTGGCAGGTCCCCTCGCAAAAAGAATGAACCTTCTGGGAACGGAAACGGCTTTCGCCGTCGGGGCGGAAGCGGCGGAACTCGCAGCAAAGGGTGTCAAGATATATCCCTTCCACTTGGGAGATCTGGACATGCTGACACCGAAACATGTCAGGGAAGCGGCAACCCGGGCCATGAACGAGGGCAAAACGGGATACTGTCCAAACGCGGGGATCGCTCCTTTGAGGGAAGCCCTGGCGGAGGA
>JBNGCT010000153.1:0-2066 GCA_049974965.1 Thermovirgaceae bacterium | reverse complement strand
GACTGGTTCACCCCGGAGCCCTTCGATCCCGGGATCCTCTCCAGGCGGATGGCACGGTTCGGTGGTGTCACCGTAGGTGAAACAGCTTCAGGGACTTTCACAGGCTGGATTGACGATATCCGGATTACCTGGCTTCATTATCCCAATCCCGTTCTCGAACCTTTCGTGGAAACTCCCGAGGTCCCCGGCCTGCGTATCGCGTCGTTAAAGGACATCGGGATCATGAAATGGACCGCCCTCGCCAACCGAGGGTCCATCAAGGACTTTATCGACCTGTTCGTTCTTGATCAGCAGGGCCTCACCCTGAAAGACCTTTTTCCGCTTCTTGAAAAAAAGTATCCCGACGCCCGCATCAATACCTACCACATGGTAAAAAGTCTCTCCTGGTTCGACGACGCCGAAAAGGAACCCTGGCCGGTGCTCAGGGCCCCTATCGAATGGGAGGACGTCAAGACCCGGTTCCTCCAGATCCAGCGGGAGCTCTTTCCTCTTTTGGGGTAGCGAAAACAACGGGGGCTCCCGTTACAAACGGAATGAGGCCTGACGAAGGAGGTCAGTGTCTATGCCCGTATTAAGAACAACCAGGGTCGGATCTTGAATTTACTGATTTTCCCGTTGACATCGTTGACAGCCTGCGATTCAAAAATCCCTAAATCAAAGATCCGACCCCCGAGGTTTCCCTTTTGATGGTTTACGGTCGCATGGATACGCGAAAAACGGTAGAATCAGGGCAAAATCGCCGAACGGGGAGCCTGGGCATGACACAGGAAGCCGAACGCGCCTTCTGGGTACTCGAAACCACCGAATCGGAAAAGTTCCCCTACAAGATCACCATCGAACAGGGGGAAAAGGTTCTCCTGTGTCTTTTGGTACGTGACCGCTGGCCCGGAGCCAGGGGGAACATCTTCTGCCTCCGCGCCGAGCCCTCCGGTGAGGACGAAACCGGCGAGGAACTGGAACGCGTCCCCGTGGTCAACATGAAACAATACGGAAAACGTCTTTCCCTTGTCCTGGACCGGACCAAAAAGAAGCGCTGTGACTTCCTCTTCCTCAAGAAAACCTACAAAAACGGCAGCGGTGAGTACGAGCAGATCTTCTGGCAGACCCAGAAAGGCCTCACCGAACGAAAGTCCAAAAGCCGGTTTGCCGTCTACGGGACCCCGGCCATGCATATTGTCATCGACCACCGCGAGCGCTATCCCTGGAATTTCGCCGAATGTACCACCGAACGAGGCACCTTGCCCGTAGGCGATTACGCCCTTCTTCACGATGGGCAAATCATCGCCGTCACCGAACGGAAGACTTTCGAGAACATGCTTTCCAGCCTTTCCGACCTGCGCATCCTCAACCAGTCCCTGGGCGAACTCGAGACCTGGCCCGCTCCGGCCCTCGTTGCGGAGGCCAATTTCGGCGACTTCCTCGACCCCAAAAAAGATCCGCCCTCTCAACGCTTCCGACTGCGCGAGGGCGATTACCGAGATCCTTGCCCTGCACCCCAAAATCCACCTCGTGTTCGCAGGAAGCCGGAAGCAGGCCAATCTCTGGACCATGTCCTATTTCAAAACCATCAGGACCATGAAGGAAGAGCCCCAGAAGCAGCTCCGCGTGCAGTCCCCCGCCTTTACCAGCACGCCGGACATCCCCAGCGAGACGGGAAAACGCCTCAAAGAGGTCATCGAAAGCCTGCCGGAAGCCTTTACCTTCGGGGAATTGCGCGAAGCTTTGCCCGACTTGTCGGATCATGCCCTCAGGCGCTCCTTGCAGGACCTTCGGAAGCAGGGGGTTGTCAGCTGCACAGGCAGGGGCCGCGCCGCCCGGTGGGTAAAATCCTCCCGGACATCAGGATATCTTGAGGGGTGACTTGGGGGGGTAACTTGAGGGGTGCCCCGTGCCGAGATTGTTCCGGTTCGCATCGATGGGCGAAAAGACAACACGGCGCCATCATATCGGAGCCGGGTCCCTTCCTGTAATGCACAAAACCAGCAAAATTTATGCATTATGATACACAGCTGTCCAAAATATCTAGAAATTGAAAACATGACCCAGTAACTGCAAGGGTCCAGGAG
>JBNGCT010000152.1:0-2136 GCA_049974965.1 Thermovirgaceae bacterium | reverse complement strand
GAACGGTATGGTATACCGAAAAACACCATAAAAAAATGGTTGCTGGGTTTTGAAGGACCCGGGGAGGGAGAAACGAATGCCTGAAGACAAAAACTTTTACATAACCACCCCGATCTATTACGTGAACGACGTGCCCCATATCGGGCACGCCTATACGACCATCGCCGCCGACGCGATGGCCCGTTACAAAAGGATGCGGGGATATGACGTCAAGTTCGTGACCGGCACCGACGAGCACGGTCAGAAGATCCAGCAGGCCGCAGCTGCACGGGGACTTTCGGCCCAGGATCTCGTCGATTCCGTGGTCGTGAACTTCAGGGAGCTCTGGGAACGGCTTTTGATCACCAACACTGATTTCATCCGTACCACCGGACAGCGTCACAAACATGTGGTTCAATGGATATTCAACCGTCTCAGGGAGCGGGGGGACATCTATAAAGGATCCTACGAGGGCTGGTACTGCGTTCCCTGCGAGACGTATTTTACGGAAAACCAGGCGGCAGGGGGCATGAAGTGCCCGGATTGCGGAAGACCCCTGGAAAAGATGACCGAGGAAAGCTATTTCTTCCGGATGTCCCGCTACCAGCAGCCCCTGCTCGAGTACTACGAGAAGACGCCCGACGCCATCATGCCGAAGAGCCGATACAATGAGGTCCTGAGTTTCATCAGAAGCGGCCTCAGGGACCAGTCCATTTCGCGGACCAGCGTTTCATGGGGTGTTCCTGTTCCCGGCGACGAGAAACACGTCATCTATGTCTGGTTCGACGCCCTGATCAATTACCTGACGGCCTGCGGTTTCCCTGATGACGAGGCAAAGATGGGGAAATACTGGCCCGTGGTCAACCACACGATCGCGAAAGACATCATTCGCTTCCACTGCATCGTGTGGCCCGCCATGCTTCTGGGTCTCGGCCTTGAGCCGCCGCGTCGCGTCTTTTCCCACGGCTGGTGGACCGTCGAGGGGGAAAAGATGTCCAAATCAAAGGGAAATGTGGTCGATCCCTTTGAAATGGCCGACCTGTACGGTGTTGACGCCTTCAGATATTTCCTGTTGCGGGAAATCCCCTTCGGCGCCGACGGGGACTTTTCAGAGGCGGGACTCGTCCAGCGGATCAACTCCGATTTGGCCAACGACCTCGGGAACCTTCTCAACAGAACGCTGCAGATGATCAACAATTTCACCGGCGGCAAGGTCCCGGAGGCCGGGGAGCTTCAGGAACACGACCGGGACCTGAGGGACCTGGCGGAAAAGACCCTGTCAGAGTATACGGGTGCCATGGATGTGTATGCCTTTGACGAGGCCCTGAAATCCGCCTGGGCCCTGGTCCGCAGGGGGAACAAGTACATCGATGAAACCATGCCGTGGAAACTCGGTCGTGAAAAAAACATGGAGCGCCTTGGCACGGTGCTGTACACCCTCGAGGAAGTCCTGCGGCTGTCGGCGCTTCTGGTGGCGCCGGTGATGCCCGAAACGGCCGGACGGATCTGGTCACAGCTGGGTATCGGGGGAAATCCCGTCGAAAGCCGTCTTGACGGTTACACCTGGGGAGAAAGAACCCCGGGAAGCGATGTCGGGGAAAAGGAAGTCCTCTTCCCGAGAATCGACATGGAAAAGTGGGAAACGGAAAAGGCCGCCCGGGACGCAAAAAAGGGCCTCGAGCCCGATCCCGGGGAACATGAAAAGGAGATATCCATCGAGGATTTCAAAAAGGTGGAGCTTCGCGTGGCGATGGTCACCTCCGTGGAAGCTGTTCCGAAAGCCGACAAGCTCTACAAGATCCACCTTGACCTGGGTTACGAGCGCCGCACCATTGTTTCGGGGATCCGGGAGGAATATGCCCCCGAGGATCTCGAGGGGATGAAGATCATTGTCATCTGCAACCTGAAGCCCGCCACCATCAGGGGTGTCGAAAGCAAAGGCATGCTCCTCGCCGCTGAAACGCCCTGTGGCGAGGGTCTGGCGCTTTTGACGGTGGACAGAAAGATACCTCTCGGGGCCAGGGTGCGGTGAAGGCCGGAGCTGGAAGGGGACACCATGGATACCCTTCGATATATTGACACCCATTGCCATCTTGCCATGTCTCCTCTGGCGGAGGATGTCGCGGGAGTCATAGCGAGAGCCCGGAATTCCGGGCT
>JBNGCT010000151.1:0-2223 GCA_049974965.1 Thermovirgaceae bacterium | reverse complement strand
CGCATCGGCGGGTGAGCCGCCGGGAAAGGCGGAAGTATCCATCGACGAGATCCTGTCGCTTTATGAGATCGGGCAACGGGCCTTGCGATCGGATTCCGTCGTTATTGAACAGACAAGCAGGTAACGAGCCGGTTCCCGGACTGTGGAGCCGCAACGAAAGGAGTGCTGAGCACGTGAGACGTTTCGGACTCTTGGCAGGCGTTCTGGTTTTTATTGCAGCTGTTTTCCTGACGACTGCGGCTACAGCCCAGAGTCCCCTCGTGTCGGGAATCGGGGTGACAGGGAACGCGGAGGTTGTCGACGAACATATTCTGAGTGTCGTGGGGACGGAGGTTGGCGAACCCCTCGACAGGGATCAGCTACAGGGGGATATTGACGCCATTTACGAACTCGGTTTTTTCTCCCTGGTGGATGTGTCGGTTTCCCCCCAGGCCGGCGGGGCGTATGTGGAGTTTGAAGTGGTGGAAAACCCCGTCGTGGAAAAGGTGGAATTTACGGGAAACACCGTCTTTACCGACGTGGAACTGATGGAAGTCCTTTTCACCAGGCCCGGCGCCGTCTTCAACCGGACCTTTTTCCGCCATGACCTGCAGCGGGTCGTTGAAAAATACGAAAAGGCCGGGTACTCCATGGTTCGGATAGAGGACGTCCAGGTGGAAGGCGGAACGGTGAACGTCCAGGTCGCGGAGCCCGTTGTGGGGGATATCATCATACAGGGCAACACCAAAACCAAGACCCATGTGATCGAACGGGAGATCCTGCTCGAAAAAGGGGACCTTTTCAGCACCACGCTGTTGAGGTACTCCATGACCAACCTCAACCGCCTTGAGTTCTTCGAAGACATAAACCTCGGCTTCGAGCCGAGTGAAGAGGACCCCGCCGTGGTGAACCTGGTTTTCACTATCACCGAGAAACGGACCACCAGGCTGGGCCTTTCCGTAGGCCACGGTTCGAGCAGCGGGTGGTCAGGCGGTGCGACCTACACCGAGACGAATTACCGCGGGCTTGGCCACAGGGCCGAAATCGGTTTCGAGACGGGGGATCGCGAGCAGTACTGGCTGACCTATACCGAACCCTACATGGACCAGAAGCACCATACCTGGAAGGCCGGGATCTACAGAAGGCAGTGGGAGGATCTTGAAGAATACGAGTCGGGAACGGAACAGTATATATACGACGAGGAAAAAACAGGTTTTTACGCGGGCATCGGGAAAAAGTTCCGTTCCGATGAAAGACTGAGCTGGTACGCCCTGGCGGATTGGCACGAAGTCGAAATCTCAAACGTCCGGGAACCTGACGGCACGGTTGTTTCCGGGGATCTGACAGGGATCTTCGATGAAGAGGACCTGATCGGAACCAACTACTCGATCACCGGAACCCTGTCGTTCAACAATACGACCAGGTACATCCCCTATCCCGAAGGGGAGGTCTATTCCCTGAACGTGGAACAGGGGCTTTTTGAGCCGGATCAGGGCGAAGACAAGAACTACACCAAGTACTGGCTCGAGGCACGCTATTACCTGCCGCTGAAGGACTTTCTCGGAGGCTTTGTGGACCTTGAAATCGGTTCCGAGGACGATCCGGTGATCTTTGCCGCACGTTTGCGATACGGCCTTTCAAGCGGGAGCCTCCCCTGGTCGGAGCAGTATTTTCTGGGAGGTGCCAACACGCTTCGCGGATACAGGGACGACGAGTTCGAAGGCGACGAAATGTTTTTGGGCAATTTCGAGTTACGGCTCCCTGTCCAGGATGCCTTTTCGCTGGTCGTCTTTTACGATACAGGTCTTGCAGATAACGAGTTCAGCTTTTCGGACCTGGAAGACGCCTTCGGTTTCGGCGTCAGGGTCAGAACCCCACTGGGCAACCTGAGGCTTGACGTGGCCGAAGGAGCTTACGAGACGAGGACGCACTTCGGTTTCGGTGAAATGTTCTAGCCAGGGGTGGTGAACAGGGGGAAATATGGGAAGAAAGCCTGATTTCGCCCGGAAGATTGTTGTGGCCACGGTCGTTCTCTGGGCCGTGGCCTTTTTTCTCACGGGTTCGGCACAAGCCGCCGTTTCCGTGGGAGGTGTCCCCGAATGGCTCAAGGCGCCCATAACGCGGTCTTTGGCTGCCGTCTGGCAAGAAGTGTCCCAGAGACAGCCTTCAGACCGGGAACGTGTCGTCGGACTGGTTGCAGGTCGGCTTTTTCCGGGACTCGATATCACGGAAATCCGCGGAACA
>JBNGCT010000150.1:0-2236 GCA_049974965.1 Thermovirgaceae bacterium | reverse complement strand
TTCAGAGACGCTTCCCGTGAGCCCCGAGTGCTACGGCTGCATGGATTGTGTCGCCGTGTGCCCGCGGGGGGCCCTCAGGATCGAGACCTTGGGACTTGACAATAAGGAAAAGGGCGGACCCGAAAAACAGCATCCCGACAGGGTCGAAGCAAAGAGCGGATCCTCGGGCGACAGCGGTCAGGTTGCCTGAGCTGCGGTCCGGTGGCGTGATGCAGGGCGCCTGAGGTCCGGAAGGTCCGGGCGCCTTTTTTTTGTTTGAAGGTTCTGCACACAGGTTTGTTGGTAAAATGACTTTGGGGTCATGGAAAACCATGAGGGAGGGACTCGATGAATCGTCGATCAGTGTATGCAATTTTTATCTGGCACGGCTTTTTCCTCGCCCTGACCCTTTCAATGATCAATTTCGGAACGGTTCTTCCCGCCCTTGTGGATGAACTGACGCCGTCGAGGACGGTTTTCGGACTGCTCTATTCGATTCTTCTGGCAGGCCCCTATCTTTTCAACGTGGTCTTCGGTCATTTCCTCTCGACCTTTCAATACAGGAAGCCCTTCCTGATCCTGGGAATCTACATCAGGGCGGTGGCCTTTCTGGGGATGGCCATTTTCGTCTGGCTCTTCGGCCGTTCGGCGCCGGGTATCGTGGTGGCGAGCCTTTTCGTCTGGCTCGTCCTGTTTGCTCTCAGCGGAGGTCTTGCGGGCCTGGTCTACGCCGACATCGTCGGCAAGCTGGTACCTGCGGGGGAGCGGGGCACTTTGTACGCCGCCAAACAATTCATCTCAGGGGGGGCCTCGATAGCCGGCGGGTTTATCGTTGCGGCCACGCTGGGGGCTGCGTCCATGGGATTCCCCCGAGGGTACGCTGTGTTGCTTTTCATCGGTTTTATAGGGCTGATGGTGGCTTCGGGGGCCTTCTGGTTCATCGACGAGCCCCCGTCACGGGTTCGCGAGACCAGAGAACCTATTTGGGGCCTCATCAAGGGGATCCCTCGTCTTTTGAAGGAGAATCCGGAATTCAGACGTTTCGTCATCGTGGAAAACCTTTCGGGTTTCGGCCTCATGGTTTTGCCTTTTTACATGCTCTTCGCCAAGGAGAATTTCGATCTCGGGGGGAGTTACGTGGGGCGCTATCTTATCGTTCAGACGGCTGGGATCCTTTTGTCCAACCTCGTCTGGGGGGTGCTCTCACGGAAATGGAGTTCAAGGGCCGTTGTGGCCGGTTGTATCCTGGTCGGTGCCGTGACACCGGTACTGGCGCTTTTTTCTGTGCGCTTCGGACCGGCCGGATTCTATCCCGTTTTTTTCCTCGTGGGGTTCATGTATAGCGGGAGGCTTGTCGGGTTCGAGCCCTACCTGCTCGACGTCGTCCCTGATGACGAACGTCCCCTCTTTTTGGGCATCCGGGGAACCCTGGACATTCTGGTGGCTCTCATACCCCCTCTGGGAGGTCTTTTCGTCGACATGGCCGGTTTCCGCCCTCTTTTTTTCACGGTTACGGCTGTTCTCGCCTTCGCTTTTTTGCTTCTGGTGAAAAACGTGATGGGAAAACAGGTTCAATGACACCTTGGTGTCCATGGCCGCGGTTTTATGACGGCGATTCCCGCCTGGACAAAAAACAAGGGGGGCCGAAACTCCTGAGCCCCCCTTAATACTGCCGATGCCGTTTTTTTCGCTCAGTTTCTGGAAGGATGAAGGAAGTTTTCGAGCCTGTCGCCTGCCGGAACCATGGGGTAGACCAGTTCTTCCGTGGCGATCGGACATTCTACGAGGGAAGGCCCCTCGGCGGCGAAGGCCCCGTCCAGGGCTTCTTCCAGCTGCGAGGGGTCGAGAACGGTCCAGGTGGAAAAACCGAAGGCCTGGGCCACACGAGAAATGGAGCAGGCCGGTTCCTCGCAGGTCTGGATGTAGCGCTTGTTCCAGAAAAGTTCCTGCCACTGCCGCACCATGCCCAGGCTGCCGTTGTTGAAGACGATGATCCGCACAGGAAGCCCGTACCGCACGCAGGTTTCGAGCTCCTGCACGTTCATGAAGAAGCTGCCGTCACCGGAAAAGCACGTGACGGGACGGCCGGGCCTGGCGAAAGCGGCGCCGACGGCCGCGGGAAGGCCGTAGCCCATGGTCCCGAGTCCGCCCGAAGTGATGAACGTCCGCGGGACGGTGGTTTTCCAGTGCAAGGCCGCCCACATCTGGTGCTGGCCGACCTCGGTGGTGACCAGATCGTCCGGTGCGACGCGGGACC
>JBNGCT010000149.1:0-2283 GCA_049974965.1 Thermovirgaceae bacterium | reverse complement strand
TCCATACCGGCCGAGGGTACGCCTGTCCATCCGGTGCCTCATCAGACTGTATCCTCCTTAGAATCCTGTTCTTCTCCCGACGCAGTGGATGCCGTTTCCCTGGTGTCACTCTCGTCGAGCGTCAGGCCGAACTTTTCAAGTTTTTCTTCGATCTCTCTCAGCGATATCTTTCCAAGGTTCCTGATCTTGAGAAGCTCTGTACGGCCTCTGGAGACAAGGTCTCCTATGGTCTGCACTCCACCCCTTAAAAGGCAGTTCTCGCTGCGGATGGAGAGTTCGAGGTCTTTTATCGGCCTGACCATCAAGGCATTTTCCTCAGGGCTGTAACCTTCCTGGGGGAGCACCGAACTCCCTGCCGCCGCAGCCTCTTCAAGCTCTTCCTCCGGAGCGCTTTCGCTGATTTTCTGAAGGTCGTCAACCACACGTCCGAAATACCCCTGAAGGATGCCGGCGGCTTCGACGGCAGCGGCTTCAGGTTCCACCGCCCCGTTGGTCCAGACATCAAGCAGGAGCCGCTCATAGTCGGTTCTCTGACCGACCCTCGCATCCTGGACTTCGTATTTCACCCTTTGCACGGGAGAGAAAATGGCGTCCACCATCAGCGCATCGATGGGCAGATAGGAGGGACGCTGTCGGTCTGAAGTGGCATAACCCGTTCCTCTTTCCACGAACAGATCCATCTCGAGCCTGGCACCTTCGGCGAGGCTGCAGATAGGCGCGTCGGGATCGACGAACTCCACTTCGCTGTCCGGCTGAATGTCGGCGACAGTGACATCCTTCGGGCCGTCAACTTCAAGCCTGAGCACACGGACTTCCCTGGAATGGGAACGGACAGGGATCTTCTTGAGGTTCAGCATGAGTTCGATGGCATCCTCATAGACACCATCGATGGTGCTGAACTCGTGAAGCACGCCCTCGATCCGCACAGCCGAAACGGCGGCGCCCCTGATGGAAGAAAGCAAGACCCTCCTGAGGGCGTTCCCCAGCGTCACTCCGTATCCTCTCTCCAGAGGCTCGAGAATGATTTTTCCGTGCAGGGGGGTGCTTTCCTCGATACGGATTTCTGGCCGGATATGTTCCAAAATATATCCCCCCATTGCTGCCTTATCTGGCATAGAACTCGACTACCAGCTGTTCTTTCACCGGAACGTCGATCTGGTCCCGACTCGGCAAAGACAGGACACTGCCCTCGTAGCGCTCGGCATCGAAGGATAGCCACCCCGGAAGGGTCCGGCTTTCGGCGACCTCCGCGTTTTCCCTGATGACGGGAATTTCACGGCTCCCTTCCACGATGGTGATCCTGTCGCCTTCACGGACAAGGTAGCTCGGGATATCCACCTTGCGACCGTTCACGGCGACATGTCCGTGGAGAACGATCTGTCTGGCCTGCCTGCGGCTGCTCCCGATGCCGAGCCGGTAAACGGTGTTATCCAGCCTGCGCTCAAGAAGCTGGAGGAAATTGTGCCCCGTCTGGCCCGCCATCTTGGCTGCAGAGTGATAAAACTTCCGGAACTGGTTCTCGTTCATTCCGTAAAAACGGCGCAGTTTCTGCTTCTCCCGCAGCCGGAGTCCGTATTCGCTGACTTTTGTCCGCCTCTGGCCGTGCTGGCCGGGGCGGTGGCTTTTCCTGTTGAGGGAGCATTTTTCCGTGTAGCACCTGTCGCCCTTGAGGAAAAGCTTGGTCCCCTCGGTCCTGCACAGGCGGCAAACTGGTCCTGTATATCTGCTCATTGTTACCGTAACCTCCTCTTGGTCGTCGCCTAGACCCGGCGCCTTTTCGGCGGTCGGCACCCGTTATGGGGAATGGGTGTGTCGTCCCTGATCATGTTGACCTGGAGTCCGGCCGCCTGCAGCGACCGAATCGCCGATTCCCGGCCCGGTCCCGGGCCCTTGACGACCACGTCGATCTCCTGAACGCCATGGTCCTGTGCCTGTTTCGCGACCTGCTGGGCGGCCATCTGCGCAGCGTAGGGTGTGGACTTTCTCGTACCCTTGAACCCCACGTTTCCGCCCGATGCCCAGGACAGCAGGTTCCCTTCCCTGTCTGTCACACCGATGATAGTGTTGTTGAAGGTTGAATGGATGTGTGCCACACCATGGCTGATATTTTTACGTTCTTTCCGTTTTCCGCGACGTTGCGGTCTCTTTGCCACGCCTGGATTCCCTCCTTTGGTCTATTCCCTGTTACACACGGGGGCTACTTCTTGCCCGGGGCTTTCTTCTTGCCCATGATGGCCCGCCGCGGCCCCTTGCGGGTACGGGCGTTCGTCTTCGTTTTCTGGC
>JBNGCT010000148.1:0-2338 GCA_049974965.1 Thermovirgaceae bacterium | reverse complement strand
GCCAGCGCCATGGGCATCCCCCGCGAGTAGGACACGGCGGAGCTCTCGTTCTTGAACTGGTAGTCAAGGATCTCCTGCGATTTCGGTCCCGGCGGCGGCGTCACGATCTTCGGCGCCCCATCCATGGACAGGCTGCGGAACAGCTTCTCGTCGTACATGGTTCACACCCCTTCTTTCCTGTCTTTTCCGGCAAACAAAACCAAAAACCTCCGTCCGGTCAGCTGCCTTCACTGTGGGCTGCCGAATCATACAGGGCCCCCTTAAGCCCTGTATCGAAATGGGCACCCGATGATTCGCTCCACAGCGTATATATGTGATGCAGGAGCACTTCCCTGGCCCTTTCAAGATCTCCCGCTTCAAGGCAGTCGACGATGTCATAATGCATGGCCGCGGATTTTTCCATGTCCTGCAGGATATCCGTTTCTCTGATCCAGTCTTCCTTCATGGCAAGCCGTAGCTGGTAATAAAGATTCGTAAGAATTTTGTAACTCCACTTTCGGCCCGATTTCTCCCAAAGATACCGATGAAACCTGACGTCCTGCTCCGCAACGGCGGCGGTCTTTTCGTCCTGGGCGGCTTCTCCTCTGGCAAGACCCACCATGACGTCGATTATGGACCTGAGTTTCCTGAAATCCTCCTCGTTAAGGCGCCTGTTCCTGATGATGGCTTCATAGACGCGGGATTCCAGGGTAAACCTGATATCAACGATCTCGACAAAATCATCCTTGTCAAAACTCGCCACATAGGTTCCCTTGCGGGGCACGTACTCCACAAGCCCCTCGTGCTCGAGTTCCCTGAGCGCTTCCCGGACCGGGGCCCTGCTGATGCCTAGCTGCTCCGCAATCTCCACTTCCTGGATGTGCTGGCCATGTTTCAACCGCCCCGACCAGAGGATCTCCTCTCTCAGGAATTCGACGACGCGCCTGTTGAGATTTTCATAGACAAAACTGGATTCCCTCAACCCCTATCACTCCTGTTCATAAAGAAGATTCCCGTGCTTCGTTTTCGAGAAACGTCATGGCCGTGCGGATATGCATCTCCACTCCCAGGGACAGGGTCTCTTCGTCAATGTCGAAACGCGGATGGTGTTGGGGATAGCATGCACCCTTCTTTTCACTTCCCGCGCCAAGGAAACAGAAACAGGACGGGATGATCCTGGCAAACTCGGAGAAGTCCTCGCCGGCGGTACCAATGTAGTCTATCAGATTGTCAGGTCCCACAACGTCGACAGCCGTCTTCCGGACGAGATCGGTCATGGAGGCATCATTGACCAGCGTGATGTTTTCGGATTCGATTTCCAAATCGCACTCGCACCGGTGCTTTCTGCAAACATCCTCGACGATTCGCCTGAACCGCTCGACAGGTCTCTCCGGACTTTCCGGCCCGCCCTCGTAAAGATACCGGATGGTCCCCGCCAGTTCGGCCTCGCCGGGTATGATGTTTTTCGCCGTTCCCGCGTTCATTTTCCCGAACATGATCAACGTCGGTTTCAGCACATCGATCTCCCGGGTCTGGATCATCTGGACCGACGTCACCACGTCGGCCGCCGCCAGTACCGGATCGACGGCCATGTGAGGCGCGCCGGTGTGTCCTCCACGGCCCTTTATCCTGATGTCAAAGACATCGAGGGCCGCCATGACGGGGCCCGCCGAGGCGGCGATTTTACCGCTCTCGATGGGGGCCCAGACATGAATGGCAAAGGCCGCATCCGGCTTCGGATCTTTCAGTGCGCCCTCCTCGATCATCTTCAATGCGCCGGCGATCTCTTCGTTGGGCTGAAACAGGAAAAGGATCCGACCCGGCACATCCTCACAGTGCCGGGCAAGGATCCTGGCGGCAACAAGCAGCATCGCCATGTGGGCATCGTGTCCACAGGCATGCATGACTCCATCGTTCCGGGACCGGTAGGGGACATCATTCTGCTCTTGCAGGGGAAGGGCGTCCATGTCGGCCCGCAGCATGACGCAAGGCCCCGGCCTTCCCCCATCAAGAACAGCCGTCACTCCCGTACCGGCGATCTTTTCCTTGACGTCAAGGTTCAGGTCTTTGAGATATGAGGCGATTCTGGCCGAAGTCCTCTCCTCCTGGAAGCCCAGTTCCGGGTACATGTGAAAATCCCGTCTCAGGGCGACGAGCTCATCCTCCAAAGATCCGATTTCTTCCCTCACGTTTTCCAGGAATGTCATATCCACTCCCCCTTTGGAAGCTTCTACCCCTTCTTCGTGAAAATCTTCCGGGGGAATTTCATGAACGTCTCGCAACCTTTTTCAGTCACCAGGAAGGGCTCGCTGCATTCGAACCCGAATTCGTCGAGCCATATTCCGGGCATGAGGTGAAT
>JBNGCT010000147.1:0-2366 GCA_049974965.1 Thermovirgaceae bacterium | reverse complement strand
TCTATCGCCGCTTTGATGCCCTCCTCGCTGATATAGGTCCATTGCCCCCTGAGACGGACAAGGGGCGACTTGAGCCGGGCCAGTTCTTCCAGTTCCGCGAGGGAGAATTCCCTGCCATCGTAACAAAACCGGTAATCGAACTGAAACAGTGAATCCAGGGAAAATCCCCCGGTGCTTTCACCGGATGTCGCCTTGACCTTGACTTTGACGCGCGGTTTTTGGCCAGGCGCCTTGTTGAGCCACCAGGAAGGAAGCATGAGAGAAAAGCCGGCTTGTGCGAGTTTTTCGGCACTTTCATTGAGGAATTCAAGGATCCCCTCGTTGTCGGCATGGAAACCGCCGGGGTTTTTGTTTTCAAGGCTCGCCGCGACGGGCGGGCAGATTCTCGCCGCCTGGCCGAGCACGGTGTAAAGATATTCCCTGACATCGGGACCGTATTTTTGAAGCTCCCGGCTACCCGGGCTTTCGGGGTCCCACAGCTCGGACAAGGGAACCTGAAGCGTCGGGTCGGCTTTTGCCTGGACGAGGTACTCCACTTTCCAGAGAGGTTCCTTGTCTTTTGGGTCTTCCTTGTCGGGCTCGTGAAGGCGAAGGCAAAATCGGAAGGGGGACCTGAGCACAAGGACCAGCTTTCTCTGCCACTGGTCGACCTGGTTTTTGAATTCGGCCACTGCTGTGTCAGGGCCTTCAATAACGGGGTTCCGGGAGGTGAGGGCGTGTATCCAGGCATCGTGAATGCTCGGGAAGCCTTTTTCCCCCCCTTCAGGTGGTTGATCCTTTGCATACCCCGCGGATTCGCGGACAAGGTGGTCCGTCATGCGCGCCACGAGGTTTTTTGCCGTTTCAAGGGAAGAATAACGGGGTGGTTTTTCGCCCGTAAGGGTCAGGCACCGGCAGATGCCGGGCATGGAATCACCGAGTTTTTGGATTTCGGCTTCCTGCCCGGTGTCCGGCATGGGAATCCAGCGGGCTTCCTGTCCGCTTTCGCCCTCGACCACGCCGGGCAGAAAGTTTTCGCCCACAACGATATCGAGGGCGCAGGTCCATAAAGCGCCGATCCATGAAAGGGAAGGACCCAGGACAAGCTTTTCCCCCAGCCCGTCTTGTACATCGGCAATGGAACAAAGCCAGACCAGTTCTTCCATATCAAGGGGTCTCGCCCTTGTCCTCCAGGGTTTGAGACGAACCTTGAATCTTCGATCCGCCGTGTCATCATACCTGAGGCAGGACCGGACCGGGCGGCTCCCCCTGGAAGGAAGCCACAAAGTGACCGGCGGGTTTTTTCGCTTGCTGACCCTGAATCCCGGAAAAAGCCCTTTCACGGCTTTTTGCAGGAAAGCGCCGCCGGGGTCGTAGGGATACCAGGGGGATTCCCCTGAGGGGTCGGTCCCCTTCTTTGGGGATTCGCCGCCTGCCAGTTCAGCCCACAGGTACGGGACCGCATCAAGCAGTGAAACGTGAAGGCAGATCATATCACCGATTCAACCCCTCTGTGCCGCATCCCCTTGATGAACAGGACCACCAAATACAGCTATCACTGATGGCTGATTTTACACAAATTGCCGTCAGCGGTCACGGGAACGAGTTGCCGAGACGTATTAATTTTGCTAATATATCTTCGCCAAGGAGCGTGAGCGGAAATGTCCGGGAAATGTTCACCCGGTAAACGCAATGTCAAGAAAACCGTTTCCGTAACGGTGGCCGGAAAAGGAAGAATAAAAAAGAATATTGCTTTACACCAATCGACGGAAGAGAACATTACGCGCATTCTGAAAGAAAGGGAAGCCGCGTTGGATGCCCTTTCGAAGTATTGAATGGTGGCTTGAGGAGGATGATGTTTACGCCGTCATCGACTCCTTGAGTAAGAATTTTCCTGAAGACAAAATCCATATCATCGATAAAGGCCCTCTCGAGTTTGTGGCAAACCTGAGAGGGCTTTCCCATTTTTATGGTGGGACCCTGTTAGACATAGCTGCTGTCATTATGCGATCAGTCTCATCCAGGACCACCCTCTTCAGGATGGAAACAAACGCCTCGGAATGATTCTGGGAAACATTTTCCTGGAAAACAACAATTGCACGATAACAGCAAGCGACGAAAATTATTTTGAGATGGCGCTCGCTCTTGCCACAAGTGAGGCAGACAGGAACGACCTGTTCCGTTGGCTGCAATTAAATGTCGAATACAAAGAATGAGTTGGGCCGAAAATCATGGCGTCAGCCGGGCAAGAGCATGATAACCCTACGTTGGGAACACGCTAAGTTAACGAGGCTTTAAACGCATTTCTTGAATCATAATCAGACTTGTCCAAAACAGGTTTTTGTAGAAATTAAAAATGCCCCCGCGACTTTAGGATATCATTGGTT
>JBNGCT010000146.1:0-2498 GCA_049974965.1 Thermovirgaceae bacterium | reverse complement strand
GCGCTAGAAAGGTGTACGGACAACTCCTTTCTCGGGACTTCAACCCGATAGATAAACAGCCGTTACGGCACGCGGTCGGATCTTCGATTTTACAGATTTTACACCGGGGTTTGGGTAAAATACAATTGCTTCAAGAGAAATCCTGAAATCAAAGATCCGACCCCCGAGGTTTATGAAGGAGGATGATGCGAATGATCGATCTTTTGAGAAAGCGCCGGAGCATCAGAGAGTTCCAGGACAGGCCCGTGGAGCCTGAAAAAGTGGAGATCCTCAAGGAAGCGGTACTTCGGGCGCCGACGGCGAGGAACCTCAGGTCCTGGGAATTTATCTTTGTCGACGACCCGGCCCTCATGAAGAAGCTCGCCCTGGTCCGGGGCTCAAGCTCGGCCTTCCTCGACGGGGCGCCGCTCGGGATTGTGGTGCTCGGAAAAGAGGAGACTACCAACGTCTGGATCGAGGACGCCTCCATCGCGGCCTTCGCGGCCCAGCTGACGGCAACGTCCATCGGTCTGGGATCCTGCTGGGCCCAGATCAGGCTCCGGGACCATTCACCCGAAAAGACCGCCGAGGAATACGTCAGGGAGCTTCTGGACATCCCGAAAGAGTACAGTGTGCTCTGCATCCTTGGCGTGGGATACCCGGCGGAAGAGAAAAAGGCCGTCCCGAAAGGCGATCTGCCTTACGAAAAAATCCACGAGAACAAGTTTTAAAGCGCGTCTTTGCTGAAAGCGGGCCCGGTTTGTTTGATCCGGGCCCGCTTGTTTTGTTTTTGCATCCAGTAACAGGTCGATTTTACTTCGTCACGCCGCTTTCTTTGGCGGCCCGGGCGACGCCCTCTGCCACGGCAGGCACCACGCGAGGGTCAAGGGCCCCGGGAATGATGTATTCGGGCGTCAGTTCGTCTTCTTTCACGAGTTCCGCCAGGGCCTTTGCCGCGGCGATCTTCATGGCCTCGTTCACGCAGGTGGCCCGGACGTCAAGGGCGCCCCTGAAAATCCCCGGAAAGCCCAGGCAATTGTTGATCTGGTTGGGGTAATCGCTCCGTCCCGTGGCGATCACCGAGGCTCCTGCTTCCTTGGCCTCCTCGGGGAAGATCTCCGGCGTCGGGTTCGCCATGGCGAAAATGATCGGGTCGGGTGCCATGGAACGGACCATCTCCTTCGTCACCAGGCCCGGTCCCGAGATCCCCAGAAAAATGTCGGCCCATTTCATGACGTCTGCAAGGCTTCCCTTTTTCTTCTGCCGGTTGGTTACTTTGGCGATGTCCTCCTTGGCGGGGTTCATGTGTTCCGGCCTGCCCTCGTAGATGGCCCCGGCGCGGTCGCAGAGAATAACTTCTCCGGCTCCGGCGGACAGAAGAAATCTGCAGATGGCAATCCCCGCCGCCCCGGCCCCGTTCATGACCACCGACACGTCGGAGAGCTTCCGTCCGGTGAGCTTGAGGGCGTTCAGGATTCCCGCCAGGGTGATCACCGCCGTGCCGTGCTGGTCGTCGTGAAAGACGGGGATGTCGAGCTTCGCCTGGAGCTTTTTCTCCACGTCGAAGCATCTCGGCGCAGAAATGTCCTCAAGATTGATCCCCCCGAAGGAAGAGGCGACCAGGGCCACCGTCTCGACGATCACGTCGGGGTCTTTCGAGTTCACGCAGATGGGAAATGCGTCGACGCCGGCGAAGCGCTTGAAGAGGACGCATTTTCCCTCCATCACGGGCAACGCCGCGTCGGGACCGATATCGCCGAGGCCCAAAACGGCCGTTCCGTCGGTGACGACGGCCACCATGTTGCCCTTGGAGGTGACATCGTAAATGGCATCAGGATTCCGCTCGATCTCCCGGCAGGGCTCCGCCACGCCAGGCGTGTAAACCAGCGCAAGGTCCTTCATGGTCTCAACGGGGATCCGGCTTTCGACGCTGAGCTTGCCCTGGTGCTTTCTGTGAAGCTCCAGCGCCTCCTGGAAAAGCATTTCGCGTTCATTCATCGCTCTTTTTGCCTCCTGTACTCCTGTAAATGTAATTCTCCGATATGTGCTTCCCTTGGTGTTCAACCTGTTTCATCTTAACAGCAAAGCTACCGTCGCAGAGAATTGACGGCCGCCAGAATGAAGCGTAATACCTGAAGAGCCTTTCAGCCGAAAAGAACCCTGAAGGCAGGTGGCAGTCCGCGACGCCGGGCAGAACCTCGAAGACGGAACCCGGGCGGTAGCAATGCGGTCTTTCAATCCCTGCTGGAGGCGTGCACTGCTGCTAGAATAGGGGATACCCTTTCAAAACACCTGGTGAGGAAATCCATGTCGAACATGGCGCTGCTTTTCGTCTGTTTCATCCTCGGCATCGCCCTCAGGCGCACGGGACGGCTTCCCGAGGCGACACCCAGGGTCCTCAACGCCTACATCATCAACATGGCCCTGCCCGCGCTGGCGCTGCTTCACATTCATGACCTCGAAATCTCCGCGGCGCTGGCCTACCCGGCGGCCATGGCCTGGGTGCTTTTCGGCGGGGC
>JBNGCT010000145.1:0-2506 GCA_049974965.1 Thermovirgaceae bacterium | reverse complement strand
GCTGCCAGCAACAGGATTGACCTTTTCATGATACTTCCCTCCACTCTTGCTCCGGTCACCCGGTTTTTCTCTATGGTACATCAACTTCAATCCTTTCGTTGCCGAAAACCGTTATCGAGAAGGCCGTGTATAGTATACTGAATTTGAGTACAGGGGCGCCGATGGGGACTATGCCCGTCAAGCGGCAGGGACAAATGAAGAAGGGATGGGAGCGGATGTTCACGCTGAAGGAGTTTCTGAAGGAGGAAGTCAAGCCGGCCCTGGGCTGTACCGAGCCCGGAGCGGTCGCGTTGAGCGTCGCCCGGGCGTGTGAGGAACTGGCTGACAGGGACGTGGATTTCATCGAGGCAACGGTGAGTTCGAGCATCTACAAAAACGGCATGTACGTGGGAATCCCCGGGACGGACGGCCTCAAGGGAAACCCCGTGGCCGCGGCGCTGGGCGCCCTCTGCGGGGAATCGGCGCTGGGACTCGAGGTGCTGAAACCCTGCAGGCCGGATGATGTCAAAAAGGCCATGACCATGGTCAATGAGGGAAAGGTCCGGATCGTGCCGGACCTCGAAAGGAACGGCGTCTTCATCAGGTCGGAGGTGGTTTCGGCTTCAGGTGAACGGGCGGCCTGCGTCATAGAAGGGTCCCACACGGGGATCGTGCAGGTGGAAAAAGACGGCAAAGTCGTCGAGTCCGCCGGGTCTTCCAGGTCTTGCGGATATTCGAAAGCCGGGGATATCCCCGTATCGCGGCAACTCGAGAGCCTGTCCTGGCGGGAGGCGGTGTCCGTTCTCGACGAGATGGATGCCGATGACGCGGAGCACATCATGGACGGAGCCCGCATGAACGTGACCGTGGCGGAGTACGGTTTCGACCATGACGTCGGCCTGGGTTTCGGGTCCATGATCCGGCAACTGGCCGGCGAAAGCCGGGACACCGACGCGGGGCTCCCGGCGAAGGTCAAGGCCTGGTGTGCGGCGGCATCGGACGCGCGGATGGGCGGTGCCCCGATGGCTGTCATGAGCAGCGCCGGGAGCGGGAATCACGGGATCACGGCCATTCTTCCCGTTTACGTCGTGGGCGGGCATGACGGCAACAGCCCGGAAAAGATCGCCAGGGCCATCGCCCTGAGTCACCTGACGACATCCTTCATCAAAAGCCGCATGGGCCGCTTGAGCCCCGTCTGCGGCTGCAGCGTGGCCGCCGGGGCGGGAGCCGCGGCGGGGATCGCCTTTTTGCGAAGCGGGAGCCTCGAGACCGCCGAAAAGGCCGTGGCCATCGTCATGGCGGACCTGGTGGGGATGATCTGCGACGGCGCCAAGGAAACCTGTGCCCTCAAGGTGGGAACGGGGGCCGCGGAAGCCTATTACGCAGCCATGCTCGCCTTGCGCGGGGGGCTCGAGCCGCCTCAGGGGATTGTGGACGAGACCATCGAGAAGACGGTGGAAAACGCCGCCGAGCTCAACATCAAGGGCATGACCGACATCGACGGGATCCTCATCCGCCAGATGCAGCGACGGTAGGAGGGTCGGTTCCCCTTTTTCGGCAGCCAAAAGTCAAGTCGGCCTTGACAGGAAGCCGAAGGCCCGATAAAATTCCATCAACTCGAAAGCGGAGGACAGCTTCAGGATGAACGAGATGAGTTTGATGAGCAGAGGGAATTTCCGCGGCTGGTGGTGGCAGACCTTCATGATCTGCCCCCGAGAGCCCGGACACAGGTAGGAACAAGAAGATTTCAGGGCCTTGGAGGCGGATCCCGGACGGGATTCACTTCAGGGCCCTTTTTGTTTTTCCGTAAGCTGCCGGCGGAGTTCCAGGCGGGGAAGGGCCCGAAAGGCCTTTCCCCGTTTTTTTATTTTCGGCCTTTGACGAATACTGACGGGGAAACCCTTGAGACGAGACAAGACGATGGAGGCGCGCATTGAAGAGCAGAGTCGAGACGGCAAAGAAAGAGGGGGTCATTTCCCCCGGGAGTTTTCTTGAGTACAGCGAAAGGTTTGCGGTGGTCCCCGTGGCCCGAAGGCTTGCCCTTGAGAACAGGACGGCCCTGGATGTTTACAGGGTGTCCCGCAGGGCCGGACGCCCCTCGGTTTTCCTCGAAAGCGGCGAGATGGGCGGCAGCAGCGGCAGGTATTCTTTCATAGCCACGGAACCGGAACGCTGCTTCAGGGTCGCCGCGGGCGGGTTCGAGGAAACCGACGGCGACGGGGAGATCCTTGAGAGAGGTGCGGTGGAGGATTTCGACCGCCGCCTCGGGGAATACACCGAAACGGGCGGGTGTCCCCTCTACGGGAGCCTGCCGCCTTTCGCGGGAGGCGTTGCGGGGTTTTTCGGGTACGGGATGGTCGGCCACTGGGAGGACCTTTTCCACGGCGACCCGTCCCGGTCCCTTCGGGGAAGCCCCTTCCCCGACGCCCTCATGATGGGGTTTGCCGCCGTATGCGTGGTGGATCACCTCGAAGAAGAAATATGCCTGGTCCGCAACGTCAGGATCCCCGGGGGCGCAGACAGAAAG
>JBNGCT010000144.1:0-2510 GCA_049974965.1 Thermovirgaceae bacterium | reverse complement strand
GTCAGTAGGCGCGTCGTCTCGGAAATCTCGAGGTCGAGCCTCCGGTTCATCTTGTAGCGGCCCACCCGTCCCAGGTTGTAGCGCCTGGAATCGAAGAAGAGCCCGTAGACATACTCCCGTGCGTTTTCCATCCGTGCCGGCTCGTTCGGCCTGAGCCTGCGGAATATTTCAAGGACCGCGTCGTCGCCCGTTCTGGTCGCATCCCGTTCAAGGGTCGCCGCCAGGGCCGGGTTGACCTTCCAGATCCACACCTTCGTGCGGCCCTGGTCCCAGAGGGTTTCCAGATGCTCCTTGGTGATCCGGTCATTCCTCTGGATCAAGACCTGGCCCGATTCATCGCTGATCCTCTCAGCGATGAGATGACCCCGAACCTCGTCTTCCACGAGATCCACCTGCTCCTCGACACCGCCGAAAAGCTGCAGGATTTCGTCGTTGTTTTTCACGCCGAAGGCCTTGAGGAGCATGGTGACGGGGAGCTTCTTCTTGTTGTCGATATTGACGGAAACGACTTCACCCGGCGTCAGGTCGAACTCGAGCCATGCCCCCCTGTCGGGGATGACCTTCGCGGCATACCGTTCCTGGCCGGGAACGGCTTCCTCGGCACTGAAGTAAACCCCGGCCGAACGGGCCAGCTGGTTGACAACAACCCGCTCAGTGCCATTGATGATGAAGGTCCCTCGGTCCGTCATGGCAGGGAAATCACCGAGGTAGACGTCTTCCTCCTTGATCTCCAGTGTCTTCCTGTTGACGAGCCTGATGGTGGCCCGCACCGGACGGGACCAGGTCAGGTCTCTTTGCCTGGCCTCCTCCTGGTTGATCGAGGGCGGCTCGACGACGTAATCGACAAATTCGAGAGCGAATGACCCATCATAGCTCTCGATCGGGAAGATCTCGTCGAAGAGTTCCTGAATACCGACACTGTCTCTTTCCGCGCCATCCTTGAGCTCTCCGGCCTCGTCGAACTGGAAGAACCACCGGAAGGAATCCCTCTGGATGGCTACCAGGTCGGGAAGCTCGACAAGATCATGGGCCCGGCCAAAAGTCAGCCGCTGTCGCTTGCTGCTCACGGGAACAAATTCGGCCATGGGAGAAACACAACCTCCCTGCATTAGGGGATTAGGGGAACTTTACGTGACAAACCAATAGGATAACGAAAGGGTCACGCCATGTCAAGGGACACGGCATGACCCTTATGTCCTGTTTGTAGTAAGGGACAGGCGCCTCCTTTATCCGCTGCTTCCCCGGACCTTGTCCGGATATCCGAATGGTGGGGAAGGGGGGATTCGAACCCCCACATCCTTGCGGACACTGGCTCCTGAGGCCAGCGCGTCTACCATTCCGCCACTTCCCCTTTCCAACGGCGATGATTGTAGCAACGGCCGCCCGTTTTGGCAAGCCCTAAGATGCACCGGCTGCGCGTCTTATCCTGTCCCTGAGGGCATACCCGATCCCTTCCGCCGGAGGGGTTTCGACGACGATAACATCCACTTCTTTCTCGAGTTCCCTCAAAGCTGCAAAGAACCCCCGGGCAAAATGGGCGGGCGAATGAAACCGAATCTGCCTGAAAGGAACAAACGACGGCGGATTCATGCCGATATACCCGAGCCTGCCGGCGCCTTCGGTGTGGATGTCGCGGAACTTCCCGGTCTCGTCGGGCTCCAGCAGCAGCGGGACGCGGGGCGCGTAATGCCGGTGCCGCGTCCCGGGCGAGGATTTCAGGGTGCCGGTTTTCTCACCGAATGTGACCCTTTCCACCAGTGCTTTCAAAGCTTCGGGCGGGCATCCGCCCGGCCGCAAGATATGCAGTCCACCACCCTCAAGGGCCACCACGGTGGATTCCACGCCAAGCTCCGTGGGCCCGCAATCGAGAATCAAGGGAATCATGCCCGAGAGATCATCAAAAACGGCCTGTGCCGACGTCGGACTCGGCCTTCCGCTTCGGTTCGCACTCGGAGCGGCCACAGGCAGACCGGCGCGTTCGATCAGTCCCAGGGCGACAGGGTGATCGGGCATCCTGACCGCTACCGTGTCAAGTCCCGCCGTGACTTCTTTCGGAACGATATCCCTCGCCGGCAGCACCAGGGTGAGGGGCCCCGGCCAGAACCTTTCCATGAGCGCCTCGGCTTTGGGTGCAACCTCGGCAACCTCGAAAGCCTGGTGTCTGGCCCAGACATGAACGATAAGCGGGTTGTCCTGGGGGCGTCCCTTGGCGGAGAAGATGCCCGATACGGCCTCGCCGTCGAGTGCGTTGGCTCCAAGGCCGTATACCGTCTCCGTGGGGAACGCCACGAGTCCGCCGTCCCGAAGGATTCCGGCGGCGTAATCAAGGACTTTTTCGTCAGGGTTCCACTTGTCGACAGGTACGATCCTGGTGTTCACCGTGAATTCCCACCGTCCCTGAAATTCTCATGGAACCCCCGACGCAGGCTTTCGAATTCGCCCTGGAAAATGGCTTCTCTGATGAGCTCCATCAGTTTCTGCAAAAAATGGAGATTGTGCCAGGTACACAG
>JBNGCT010000143.1:0-2543 GCA_049974965.1 Thermovirgaceae bacterium | reverse complement strand
GGCGCCTTCCAGCTTGACCTTGTAACTGCCGTCCGGCGAGGGAATGAATTTGCTCTTTGAAACTCTGGTAATCCTGTCGGTTTCCGCCCTGTATTCCGAATCGTGCATGTCCAGGATCCCTCCCGGAACAGCCTGGGTGAACGAATCCACGCGTTCGTACATGGAATGGGCGGCCACGCTGTGGGGCGTCGCGCGCTGGTCCGGGTGCATGGGCTCTATGGTGAAGGAGTCCTGGTAAACCGTCGCGATGATCGATTCCTTGATCATCTGCGGCCAACAGACCAGGGACGCACATTCGGCCGCCTTGCCCATGTGGAGGCTGATGCCTTTCGGGAAACCCCTGAATACCGGGTAGGCGGCAAGTACGGCATCATCACAGGCCCGGCCCGCCATGATAACCTGCGCCCCCTCCTCAAGGGCGTGCATGATCTGCTCCACACCCATGCTGGCCGTCACATTGGAAGTTTCGTCAAGAACCTGCTGCGTCAAAGCGTACGGCGCCCCGAGTGGCTCCGTCTCACCCTGCTCAATTCTGCGGGCCAGTTCCTTCTTGTCGACTTGGGAATAGATCCTGGCCATCTTGAAAGGTTTCAGGCCATGTTTTTTTACGATCTTCCGGATCAGTTCGGCATAGCGGTCGACGGCACTGTCCGTTCCGGTGGTGCTGCAGGATCCGACTATCATGGGGGCACCTTTTTTCAGGCTTTCGACAAGCATGACCTCGAGATCATGCTCTTCCCATTCCAAAGGGTTATGAGGCTTGTCGGCACCAAGAAAGGTGGGACCGGCATCGGCCGTCCCCGCATCGGCTGCGAAACAGTCGATGTCCCGCTTTACCCCCTCATAGAAAGACTCTTCCTCGATTATGTTATCGCCGAGGTTTCCCGTGGATACCAACAAAGAGAGTTTATTCATTTCCGCGGCCTCCTTACTTTGCATGTGTTCAGGCGAAACAAAAGGAAAACCTTATCCCTTTTTTACGGAAGTGCATATCCGTTTGATCTTTTCATTTAAAATAGCCGCTGGGAATGTATTTTGTCAAGTTTATCTCAGATCCCCGGTAAAACGTAAAAGATTTAGAATTTTTGTAGATTCAGTCTCAAAGGGATTTTGATTCTTTTCGAGAAAATGCCCTCTATGGTTTTTTGTGGCTCTGAAAAGGAGGCCCCCTTTTTAATCAGTCTGGATATTTGAAAATATTACAAGGAAGTAAATTTCCACGATATTTCTTTTTTTCGGAATTTATAATCCGTTTTTATTTCTAAGAAAGCTGGTCTAAAACTCATTTGCAGGGGCTGCCAAGGTACCCCCGAAAGATGTTATAAAGCTGGTTCTTCTGGTGAAATTACCGGGTGTTTTGGAAAGATTGCCGTTGATGGGGTATGATGTTTGCCCGTACAATTCTGTGCAAACAGGTGAACCGTATAAACAGGAGGTCGTACCCCTTGTCCCAACAGGAAACATATCCGAGCACGGTTGTTGAAATTCTCAGGAATCTGTATCTTTCGAACCTGCCGCTTCATTCCATCGACCTCAAGGAAGCCCTGAAAAAGGCGGGAATCATGCTTGATTCCCGCACCATCCGCTACCACATGTCCAATCTCGAGGAAGAAGGGATTGTCCGGCGCTTCGGGAAAAAAGGGGTGGTCCTTACCAAAAAGGGTATCGAGGAAGCCAAAACGCTTCTGGTCTTCGACAGGATCGGCCTTGCATCTCTCGAAACCCAGAAAATGCTTCTGGAATGTGATTTCGACGTGGAACGCTGTCGGGGGAGGCTTATCGTTAATGTCATCACCTGCCCCAAAGACAACATCACCGAGGCCCTCGACTGCCTGAACGAGGTTTCCGGATCTTCCGTAATCGTCTCTCCTTTGATCGGCCTCCTCGACGAAGACCAGAAGATCTGGAACATCCGGATCGATCCAGGGCAGGTGGGCATCGCCGCTGTTTCTTCGACAAACTATGAATCCATCTTCCGCCGCAGAGGCGTGCCCCTGGAAACCACATCGACGGGACTGTACAAACTGCGCGACGGCGCACCGAAAGGATTTATTGAAATTATCTGCCACTCCGGGACTACCATCAGCCCGGGACAGCTTCTGTGCCAGGGACGTTATACACAGGTTATGAAGTATATCGAAACAGGGTCAGGATATGTCACGGCGAGCATCAAGACATTTCCGTCGTTTTATTGCGATCAGGCAATGGATATCGCCGGAAATCTTGGTGAGAGACATTTCAATTCCGTTTTCGAAACAGGTTGCATAATGCCCGAAAACTATCGCATGAGTATTCAGGACAGGAACAAGGGATACCTGCTTGTGTACGGTGGAGCCAATTATTTCGCTCCGCTGATCGAGAAGGGTATCACCAGGGGAATCCATATAACGGGAGCCCTTTTCAGGATGGAAGACATGTTGACACCGGAAGAAGCCCTGAAAAAACTCCGAAAAGGAGAACCCGTCTATCATCGCTTTTGAAGGGCGAATCATGGCCCCGTTTTTCAAGATTACGAAAGAAGCCCCGGGTGGTTGCAACCACCC
>JBNGCT010000142.1:0-2586 GCA_049974965.1 Thermovirgaceae bacterium | reverse complement strand
CCTTCAGACTCATTCCTTACTGGAAATCGAACCCCTCTTCAGACTCATACCATGTTGGAAAAGACTCACACTTGCCGCGATTCAGCAAACTGACTACAATGATCAGGAACTTCCGCGCGACCTCGGGTGAACTGTTTCGGGAGTCTGCAGGGAAAAGTAAGGAGGACATTCATGGCACGGAATATCACAGCCAGAGAGAAAGATTATTCCCAGTGGTACCTTGACGTCATCAGGGCAGGCGAACTGGCTGATTACGCTCCAGTCAGGGGATGCATGATCATCCGTCCGAACGGGTACTCCCTCTGGGAACTCATCCAGAAACATTTTGACGAGGCCTTCAAGGACACGGGACATGTCAACGCCTATTTCCCCCTGTTGATCCCGAGCTCCTTCCTCGAGAAGGAAGCCGATCACGTCGAGGGCTTTGCCCCGGAATGCGCCGTCGTCACTCACGCCGGCGGTGAGGAACTGGAGGAACCCCTGATTGTCCGCCCAACGTCCGAAACGGTCATCGGCCACATGTACAGCAAATGGGTGCAATCCTGGAGGGATCTTCCAATCCTGATCAACCAGTGGTGCAACGTCATGCGGTGGGAGAAAAGGTCCCGACTGTTTCTCAGGACGTCGGAGTTTTTGTGGCAGGAAGGGCACACCGCTCACGCTTCCAGGGAAGAGGCTCTCGAGGAAACCCTTCGCATGCTCGAGGTCTATCGCAATGTCATGGAAACGGAGCTGGCCCTGCCGGTGATCACCGGGGAGAAATCCGAGGCCGAGCGTTTCCCGGGAGCTGACAATACCTATACTTGTGAAGCCATGATGACCGACAAAAGAGCCCTTCAGGCGGGGACGAGCCACTTCCTGGGCCAGAATTTCGCCAGGGCTTTCGATATCACCTTCCAGAACACGGAAGGTGAACGGGAGCATGCCTGGACCACGAGCTGGGGTGTTTCAACGCGACTCATCGGTGCCATCATCATGAGCCATTCCGACAATGACGGCTTGATCATTCCCCCAAGGGTCGCACCGGTAAAAGCGGTCATTGTCCCCATCAGCGATGATGAAAAGGCGTTGGCCGAAACCTATGAACCGGAAGCCCGTAACCTGCAGGACCGGCTGAACGACCTCCTCGGGAAACGAAGCGTACAGGTTGACACGCAGTACCACATGCGCCCTGGAGACCGTTTCTTCTTCCATCTGCAGCGCGGCGTTCCCCTGAGGATTGAACTTGGGCAGAAGGAGCTCGAGAACCGCTCCGTCCGTCTGGTTCGCAGGGATACGGGAGAAAAGACGGACGTGTCCTGGGAAAAGGCTCCAGAGGTGGTGCAAAAAACCCTCGATTCCATCCAGGACAACCTGTATACCAGGGCCCTGGAATTCAGGAAAGGCAATACCTTTCATGTCAACTCCTACGATGAATTCAAAAAAGTTCTTGAAAACAAGGGTGGATTCATCACGGCATACTTTGGAGGAAGCCGGGAGGACGAGAGGGATATCAAGTCGGAGACCACGGCGACGATCAGGTGCTTCCCCCTCGAAGGGCAGGCAAAAGGAACCTGTTTCTATACGGGGAAAAAGGATGTTCCACTGGCGGTATTCGCAAAAGCCTACTAAATATGGACCACAACAATACATGTTGCTTGAAAGCGGCCTCCCCTGACAAGGGGAGCCGCTTTGCTTTATACTGGTAAAAGGGAGAAGAGGAACGACCAATCGGGCATTGGCAGAGCAGTACCGGGGGGCGAGAACATGGTTTCCGAACGAAACGTCGGAAAGACACTGGTCCGCTTGTACAAGGGGGATATTACCTGTTATGACGGTGATGCCATCGTCAACGCAGCAAATGAAAAGCTGGTCATGAAGGCGGGGGTTGCCGGAGCGATAAAGAAAAAAGGCGGTGACGAGATCGAAAACGAGGCCCTCGAGGGGGGGCCCGTGGAAGTAGGAGAAGCCATCGTCACAGGCGCCGGGGGGCTTGCGGTGCATTATGTCATACATGCCGCCGTGGTTCGCAATGACGGCCATACGGGGGAAACGGAAATCCGCTCGGCGACGCAAAACAGCCTCTACAGGTGCGATGAGCTCTCGATAGAACGCGTGGCCTTTCCCGCTTTCGGGACGGGTGTCGGGCGGTACCCCGTCGACAGATGTGCCAGGGCCATGCTCGAGGAGGTCGTCCTCTATCTCGAAGAGGAGCGGGATACATCCCTCCGGGAGGTCGCCTTTTACCTTTTCGGCGAAGAGACCTGGATGGCTTTTTCAAGAGTGCTGGAAAAACTTGAAATTATCGATATCCGTGATTGAAAGATCCAGTGATTTCCCCTGTGAAAAACGGCATGGACAGTGGCCATTGTGCCCCTTTGGAGCGGTGCACGGCCTGGTCGTGGCTTTGCCCCTTTTGGCCCCTGAAGTGTCGGGCCTCGGTTTTGGCCTTGAAACGGGCTAGTCGATTTTCACCGCACCCCTTGACTTTCTCCGGCAGCCTTTGTAAGATACCCCTTGCGCGTTGCGAAAAGGGTCTTCGCGCACGCACCTTGACAGCAGAATATAGGTAGACAGACGAAGCGGGCGAGGAACAGTGGATTGAAT
>JBNGCT010000141.1:0-2589 GCA_049974965.1 Thermovirgaceae bacterium | reverse complement strand
CTGGCTGTGCTGGATGACGGGGAACTCAGACACCAGCTGGACGCGTTGAAGGCGAGGACCTTCGAAGCCGCCTCGGAGCTCGAAGCTCTCAAGGCGCGCAAAACGTCGCTTGAGGAAAACGCCGAATACTGGAAGAAGGAAGCCGAACGGGCGGAATATCTGGTTTCCGAAGGCGCTATCCCCCGGTCCGACGCCGAATCAGCCCTGGTAAAAGAAGCCGAGGCCAAAGCGGGACTCGGGGAGGCCGGAAGCCGCATAAAGGCCCTGGAATTCAGGCGGATGTCCCTCCAGGCGGAGGCCGCGGCTCTGCAGGAGAGAGTCGGCTATTACACCATCAGAAGCCCCTTCGATGGTGTTGTCACAAAAAGCGGAGCGGAACCTGGAAACCTTGCAGCCGCCGGTGCACCGCTTTTTTCCGTCGAAAGCAGGGACGGCTGGGAACTGGTTTTCATGGTCCCCCAGGAGGATTTGCCCCTGATCCGGCCCGGCCGGATGGTGTCGGGACGTCTTGGAGCAGGGAATGTGACCGGTAAAGTCCTCAGGGTTTCCCCGTCGGTGAATGCCTCACGAATGGCAAGAGTTGAGGCAATCGTTCTCGAAACCACCGGTGATGCCAAGGCGAACCTCGGCCGGGGTGTCTCCGTGACGGCCGATGTCGTGGTCGGCACGTACGAGAATGTAATGCTTGTCCCTGAAGAAGCAGTTATCACCAGTTATGAAAAACCCTTCGTCTATATCGTTTCAGAGAGCAGGCTCGCAAGACGGGACGTGCGGCTCCTTGCCTCCGACGGCAGTACCGCCGCTGTGAAGGGGGTTGAAGCAGGCGACATCGTGGTCGTCCACAGCCCCTGGGGCTGGGCGGCTCTTTCCGAGGGCCTTGAGGTGACGACGGAATGAACGTCACCAGGTGGTCCGTGGAACACCCCTACCTTGTAACAGCCATTGCCTGTGCCGTGGCCGTCCTTGGTTTTGCGGGAGCATTCAGCACTCCCAGGGATCTTTTCCCCGATACGACCCCGCCTCAGGTCCTTGTGGTCACCGTCAGGCAGGGCGCTTCGGCACCCGACATGGCCCGGACAGTGACGGAGCCGCTGGAACGTGAGCTCAGCGGGCTTGAGGGTCTCGTCAATATCACCAGCACGACAGCCGACGGCGTTTCCTCCGTCCGCGCCGAGTTCCTTTATGAAAAGGAAGTGTCCGAGGCTGTCACCGAGGTCAGAAACGCCCTCGCCGCCGTCACTCCCGTCTTTCCAGCCGGAACTGCCGAACCCCTCGTATACAGCGTGACGAACCGCACGGCCCCCATCATGACACTCGCGCTTTTTCCAGAGGGTGACAATGCACCGACACTCCAGGAGATCCGGCTGCTCGCCGAAAACCCCATCAGGGACGAGCTTCTGGCCCTTCCAGGCGTGGGGGACGTGGAGGTCTTCGGAGGTCACCAGCCGTCGGTGGAGGTGGCCCTCGATCGTGACCGTCTCGCCGCCGCGGGCCTGACCCTTGAATCCGTTGCCGGAGCCATCGCCGCGCAGAACGTCTCCATCCCGTCAGGTCGTTTGACCCTCGATGATTCTGAAGTCCATTTCATGTTGTCGTCACTTTTTTCCGATATCGGGGAAATCGAAGGCATAGTCGTGGGCTCGATGTCGGGAGGTTCCATCCTTCTGAAAGACGTGGCTGAAGTTTCCCTGGGGGAAGTCCCCAGGCGAAGCCTCTACCATGGAAACGGCAAGGCGGCCATAGCTTTGAACGTGCTCCGCACCGAGGGGACCGATACCATCCGGGCCGTCAACAGAGTGCTCGGGAAGCTGCCTGAAATCGAAGCCCGCTACCGGAACATCGGTATCGAGGTCACCGACAGCCAGAAGCCCCTGATAGATCTCAACATCTCCGGCATGTACAAGTCCCTGGTGCAGGCAATCATTCTCATGATGGTAGTCATCTTCCTGTTTCTGGCGAACCTCCGGGCCGCCCTGATCTCGTCGGTGAGCATCGCGCTCTCCTTTTTGTTCAGTCTCGTAGTGCTTTGGGTAAGTCCCTACACCATCGACATGGTGACCCTGACGGGTATGATCGTGGCCGTCGGTATGGTTGTGGACGCCTCGGTGGTGGTGCTGGAAAATCTCTACAGGATTCACACCGACACAGGAAGGAAGGACATCAGGACCTCCGCCGTGGCGGGGGCGAAGGAAGTGGCCCTTTCAATCACGGCGGGGATGATGACCACCGTCATCGTCCTGCTTCCCGTCATGGGCTCCACGGGCTACACCAGCCGTGTCCTCAGGCCACTCAACCTGGTAATCTTCTCTACCCTGACGGCCTCCCTCGTGGCGGCGCTGACGGTCATTCCTCTTCTGGCGATCCTCGTTTTCAAAAAGGAGAGGCCCCGGACCGCCGGCCTGCTCGAAGGGACAGCAGCCCGGTTCGACGCCGTTCTGAAGCGTCTCGTCAGGTTCTACCTGGATCTCCTCAAGCTCGCCCTGCGGCACCGCCTTGTCGCTCTCGGGGCATTCGGACTCTTCGTGGTACTCACCTTCAGGCTCGTGATGCCCCTTCTGGGCGGTGAGATGATGCCGCCAATGGACACGG
>JBNGCT010000140.1:0-2612 GCA_049974965.1 Thermovirgaceae bacterium | reverse complement strand
GGCTTTCACCGTGACCTCCTGCCCGACCTTGGGGGTGTCGGGGGTGACGCTGAAGAAAAGCTCCGGCCCAATGACTTCTATGGTGATGGATTCCGATTCGCCGATGGTATCGCCCTTGCCGTCTATGGCGACGACCCAGACGTCGACAGTTCCGGGCTCGGCGAAAACGGCGGAGGTGGACCCTTTTTTCGTTTCAAAGGGCGCAAAGGCCACTTCAGGGTGGGGCTGGAACTGGAAAAGCACGCCTCCTTCGGGTTTGTCACCTTCCAGGGAAGCTTCGAAGGCCACGGGGCTTCCCGCCGGGACGGGACCGGAGGCGGGGGAGAGGCGCTTGAGCACTACGCCCGAATCCTTTTTCTCTTCAGTTGATCCGGGATCATAGGCTCCTGCCGTCCGTTTCGGGTCGGGAACGATCCGGATGCTCGCCAGGATGGCCTTGAGTTCTGCGAAAGCCCTGTTCTGGAGTCTGGTGATATCTTCGTCGCTGAAGTGATCGTCAGGCCCTTTGTAGTTGATGGAGCCTTTGAAATCCAGCGCCACCTGGCCTTTTACGGCCATTCCATCCAGTGAGATCGTGCCGCCATAAGCCTTGAAGGAATTTGCGGTAATCGTGTTTTTCTCACTCATCCCCCCCAGGGAAACGAAATACCCCTTGTAATCATCGATAGTGACATCCCTGACCTCGCCGCGGGGGTTGTTTTCGACAACCTGTTGACGTGCCGCCTCCAGAGTTCCCTGCGGCCATGGAGTGATTTCGAGGATGAATTCCCCGGAGAATTCCACGGGTCCTTCCTTCGATTTTTTCTTCAGCACAATTCCCGTTTCCACAGGCCCTCCTTCCCAGTCGGAAGGGGCCGTCACGGAGCATCCCATGGGCAGCACGTTGATGCCGACGAAGCCTGAAGCCAGGGACATCGTGGGTGTTCCTTTCTGATTGGGCTTGAGCTTTTCGTAGAGGGTAACTCCGACGTTGCCGGGATTTCCGCGGAACTCGGGTCTTGGCAGAAACTGGATTTGCGCCTCCGGAACGGGGGTCCTGTCGTTTTCCGCATCGGGCCCCAAAAGGACAAAGGGCCTGATGCCTCCAGAGGGGTCTTCGGCCCACCGGTAAGACGGCGCAGCCTTTTCTGCCAGTTCCGGCGGCAGAAGGGCCTTGACGTTGACGATGTCGCCTTCCATGACGCTGGCGGGAGCGGAGAGTTTTACCTCTCCCCAGGTTTCGGCATCTTCCCTTTCCTCTGCAGCGGCGTCTTGCGCTGCCTTTTCGTCCTTTTCCTCGACGGCGGTTCCCTTTTCTTCGGTGGATTCCTCCGCGGCGTCGGGTTCGTCTTCTTTCTCGTCTTCAGAAGGCCATTGAGGCTCCGTGACCTCGATGGGTCCCGTCTCTGCGGAAGCGGTGTTTTTACCGTTGGTGGCGACAACCTTGTACCTGACGGTTTGCCCCGAAAGGCCCCGCATGGAGGCGGCCATCTTCGGACCCGTGGCAATGGGGTTGGTGCTCCAGAAACGCCCCCGCCACTCGTGCCATTGGTAGGTGAGATTGCGGTCGAGGTCGGCCACTTCAAGCCTGAGGTTCTCGGCATCGCTTACCCTGTCCGGCCAGGGAACCAGACGTACCGTTACGGGAGTTTCCGCCACGAAGGACACTTTCCGGGTGACCTGTCCTTCGTAGAGGATGCGGTCTTCCTCGACCTGCTGGACATAGAGACCAAGGGTGACCTTTTTTCCCTCGTAGGCCGAAGGGTCGAGGATGATCCTGTCGTCGTTGCCCAGGACATTTCCGTTCAGGCTCCACTGATACCGGTAATCCTTGCCGGCGGTCCTGCCGAGGACAACGGCCCTGAATGCCGCCGGTTTCGTTGCATCGAACTCCGTCCCCTCGGGATCGATCAGAACACGAAGATTGTCTCCTGCGAGGTCCTCGGTAACGGTGACGGTCATCGACGCCTCCGCCACATACCCTGTAGCGGTCCGTCCCTTGACGGAGATCTCGACGGTCCGGCCGTCGTACCCCCTGGCGTCGAATTGGAAGGTGTTTTCCGCCGAGGCGCCGGAGTTGACCCCGTTTACCTCCCAGAAGTAGCGTTCGAAGCTTTCACCGTTGAGCCCGAATGCTGTGGTGACGGCTGTTACGGGAAGGATTTCCCCGGGCGAGACCTCGTGCACCGGCGCACGAAGTTCCAGTACTGGTCTGGGACACTCGTCGGTTGCGATGACGGTCACTTTTTTCTTGTGCCAGACCCAGTCGCTTTGGGGTTCCTGAAGCTGTGCGAAAAGAACGAGCGTATAGGTCCCGGGCTCTGCGGGCACCCACTCCATACGTGAGCCTTTGCGGTTTTTGAGGGTTTCCGACGGGGCCTCGGGTTCGAAGCGCCAGTCGTATTTCACCCATCGTGCCTCGCGGTCCAGCTGTGCCGAGAAGGTGTTCTTTTCCCCCTGGCAGACCCGGTCTGGTCCGAGAATGCGCACGTCCAGGGGGACCACGTCGGTTCTGAGGGAGTCCAGGTAGTCCTTGTAGGTCTTCATGTGTTTTTTCCGTTCTTCGCTTCCCGACGGTGCCCGGACGGCCTTGATGCGGGCCTCCACGGCGGGCTGCTTTTTGGCGTGGGTTG
>JBNGCT010000139.1:0-2616 GCA_049974965.1 Thermovirgaceae bacterium | reverse complement strand
GGCGGGCGTTGATGGATTCCACCGGTTCAGGGGCACTGACGACGAATTCCTTGAAAAAAGGACCGTCGAAAACGCGTCCGAACCCGCGCTCCAGAAGCCTTTCCATGGCGTAGTGGGCCTTGTCGTAGCAGAGCCTGGCGGCTTCCTTGAGGCCCTCTTTCCCCATGGTCGCCATGTAGACGGCCCCCATGAGGGCGCAGAGTGCCTGGTTGGTGCAGATGTTGGACGTGGCCTTCTCCCGGCGGATGTGCTGCTCGCGGGCCTGCAGGGTCAGGACGAAACCCCGGCGGCCCTCCAGGTCTTCCGTCTGCCCCACGATGCGGCCCGGCATCTTCCGAAGCAGCTTCTTTGTGGCCGCCATGAACCCGAAGTGGGGCCCGCCGAAGGAGGTGGGGTTGCCCAAAGCCTGTCCTTCACCGGTCACGATGTCCGCACCGAGTTTTCCGGGCGGCTCGAAAAGGGCCAGCGAGAGCGGGTCGGCGCTGACAACCAGCATGGCTCCCTTGTCGTGGGCCATTTCGGCCAGCTGCTTTACGTCCTCGATGCCGCCGAGGAAGTTCGGGCTCTGGACCAAAACGGCCGCAACACTTTCATCCAGCTTCGACGCCAGATCCTCCAGGTCAAGAACTCCCTGCCTGTATCCGATCTCTTCCACCTTGACATCGCGGAACCTCGTGTAGGTGCGTGTAACCTCCCTGTATTCGGGATGGACCGTTTTCGCCACAAGAACCTTGTCCCGTTTCGTGACCCCGCAGGACAGGAAGGCGGCCTCGGCCAGGGCCGAAGCGCCGTCGTACATGGACGCATTGGTCACGTACATACCTGTAAGCTCGCAGATCATGGACTGGTACTCGAAGATTGCCGTGAGCGTCCCCTGGCTGATCTCCGGCTGGTAGGGCGTATAGGCCGTGTAAAATTCGCCCCGGGAGGCCACGGCATCGACCACTGAAGGGATGAAATGATCATAGATTCCGGCCCCGAGAAAGGATACGCACTGTCCGAGATGACAATTCCGCTCCGACAGATCCGTCAGGTGACGCACCAGTTCGTCCTCGGACAGCGGACCGGGAAGTCCGCCTCCGGCTTTCTGCCGCACTTCTTTCGGGATATCCTCGAAGAGGTCTTCAACGGAGGAAACACCCAGTGCATTGAGCATTTTCCTCCGGTCGGCCTCGGTATTGGGCAGATAGCTTGACATCAGCCCATCGCCTCCTCCTCTTTCTCGCAGTGTTCGCGGTAAGCTGCGGCATCCATGAGCGAATCCGCTTCGGACGGGTCGCTCAACTCGAGCACCGCGATCCAGTTGGCATAGGGGTCTTCGTTGAGCAGGCCGGCGTCGTCCTCCAGGTTCTCGTTGACCTCGACGACCCTGCCTGACGCGGGAGAATAGATGTCTGATGCAGCCTTGACGGATTCGATGGCACACAGAACATCACCGGCCGCCACCTGGGCATCCATCTCCGGCAGTTCGACGAATACCAGGTCTCCGAGATGGTGCTGCGCAAAGTCCGTGATCCCCACGTAGCCCTTGTCTCCTTCAACTTTCAGCCATTCATGACTTTTGGTGTACTTCAGTTCTTCCGGTATCTTCATGATTGAGACACCTCCGGTTTGTGTTTTTTTCACCGCTTGTAGCGCGGCGTGTAAAAGGGCTTTTTGATGACCCTGGCTGCCTTTTTGCGCCCCCTGACGTCGACTTCCAGCTCCGTGTCCAGGGAGGCATGGCCGGTGTCGACCAGAGCCAGCGCCAGGTATGCATCCAGGGAAGGCGCGAAGGATCCGGAGGTCACCGATCCGACGGAATCATCTCCGGCGAAAACCTCATAGCCATGACGGGGCACGCCCTTGTCGAGCATCTTCAGTCCCGCGATCCTGCGCTTGAGTCCCTCTTCTTTCTGTTTCGCCAGGGCTTTCTTCCCGATAAAATCCGCCTTGTCGAGCTTGACGGTAAAGTTCAGGCCCGCCTCCAGGGGAGTAATGTCCTTTTCAAGCTCGTGACCGTAAAGGGGAAGGCAGGCTTCAAAGCGCAGGGTGTCCCTGGCGCCGAGGCCCGCTGGAAGGAGTCCTTCGTCCTTTCCCGCCTCCATGATGCAGTCCCACAGCTTTGCCGCAATATCCACGGGCATGTAGATCTCGAAACCGTCCTCGCCGGTGTAGCCCGTCCTCGAGACCAGGACCCTTCCCACACCGAGGTCCACGTCGTCCATAAAGGTATAGAAGGTGAGTTCATGAACGGGAGCCTCTGTGAGCCGTCTCATGATGGTCTCGGCCTTCGGGCCCTGGAGGGCCACCTGGGCCGTCTCGTCGGAAAGGTTCTTCACTTCGGCCCCGCTCCCGGAGGACTGCTCGAGGATCCATTCGTAGTCCTTGTCCGTGTTTGCGGCGTTCACCGCAAGAAGCCAGTCGTCGGGGGCCTTCATGTAGACCAGCAGGTCGTCCACCACTCCCCCCGTCTCGTAACACATGGGCGTGTACATGACCTTCCCGGGTTTCATACGGAACGTGTCATTCACCACGAGGCGATACACAAACTCCGCCGCGCCCGGGCCCTTGACAGCGATCTCCCCCATGTGGGAAACGTCGAAAAGTCCCGCGGCCTCCCGGACGGCCTTGTGT
>JBNGCT010000138.1:0-2651 GCA_049974965.1 Thermovirgaceae bacterium | reverse complement strand
AACCACACCTTCAGACTCATTCCTTACTGGAAATCGAACCCCTCTTCAGACTCATACCATGTTGGAAAAGACTGAAAATCATTTCAACGGAAATGATCTGCTATGCTGTTTTGAAGGGTTCTGCTTTCCAAAAAACCTGTTTTGCCGGGGGGAGGTTGCACCGATGCATCAAAAATGGATGAAAAAGCTGCTGAATGCCGCCGTCGATGATGGTGCAGGTGGCAAAAAGATTTCCTGGAAGACATGCCGGGAACTTGCACTGCGCCATGAGGTGCCTTTGCGCGAAGCCGAAGCCTGGGCCTGCCGACAGGGGATATGTCCGTCCCGATATGAACGGTCCACGGGCACCCTGGGGCTCGAAGGCCAGGCCAGGCTGCTGTCCGCGACGGCAGCCGTCGTGGGGTGCGGCGGACTCGGCGGTCTCATCGTGGACCTTCTGGCGCGCTCCGGCGTGGGAAAGCTTGTCCTCGTCGATGATGACATTTTCACGGACAACAACCTGAACCGGCAGCTGCTTTCAGAAGAAGGCCTCATCGGATCCCGTAAGGTCGATGCCGCGGCCGCACATGTCACCTCCGTCAATGGGGCCGTCGAAACGGTCCCGCTTGCCGAACGCCTCACTGACAAAAACGCCCGGTCCATACTCTCCAATTGCGACATCGCCGTCGACGGGCTGGACAACAACACTTCCCGGGAGATCCTGCGGCAAGCCTGCAGGGATCTTGAAATCCCGATGGTCCACGGGGCGATCGGAGGATTCTGGGGGCAGGCGACGGTCCTGTATCCCGAAGACGATGCTCCATGGGAAGCAACGGGCGGAGCCGAAAGGGGCGTGGAAACCAGCCTCGGAAACCCGCCCTTTACACCGGCTTTCATCGCCTCCATTGAAGCTGCCGAAGCCATCCGTTTCCTCGCCGGCGTGGGGAAACCCCTGCGTGATTTGCTCTGGTGCGATCTCGGACAGCACGATTATTTCAGGATCAGGCTGGGGGACCTGAACGCCAAAGACTAGTGCCGGAACTGGAGCTTGTAGGTAAACTCCTGGGCCGCGTCCTTGAGCAACTGAACCCAGACGGGGACCTTCTCCATGTTCTCATCAGTTCTCGCTGCGTTCATTGCGAGGCAGGCCGAGACAGACCCGCTCTTGTCGGTGATGGGTACCGAAATTCCCATGACTCCGAGGCTGAAAGTCTGGTCTTCAACACAATAGCCTTGTTGCCGTATCTTCTTGTAATCCTCAAGGAGTTCCTCCCGATCCGCAATGGTATGGGGCGTTCGCTTTTCGAGATCCGTATTGTCAAGAACCTCGCCGATGACGTCCGGATCCTGGAAGGCCGTCAGCAGGCGTCCAGAAGACCCCCCATTGACGGGGAGGCTCTGGCCGATAAAGTCGTTCATCTCGTAAAGGGCCCCCGGACGGGTCCGCTTGCAGACGACAACAACCCTGTCCCCTTCCCAGACGGCCACATAAACCGTCTCGTTGATTGCCTTGATAAGGTGATCCAGTATGGGGCCGGCGATTTCCTCATACCCGATGTAACGGCTGTAAACCTTGCCCAGCCGGAGGCTGATGGGTCCAAGATGATATTTTTTCGTGGATCTGTTCTGAACGACAAAATGCTCGTTCCGTAATTCCTGCAGCAGCTTGTAGAGCCCGCTTTTTCCGATGTTCATGTGCTCCGAGAGCTCCGTCAGACTGTATTCGAAGGGTGGTTCCGCAAGGGCTTTCAGAATGCGTAATGCTTTTCCGAGGCTGGACATCTATTTTCCTCCCTGTATTTTATGTTCCCAATGTAGCAAATAATGAAGTCCTTGCAAAATAAATGCCCGGAAGACCTTCCCGGCTTGAAGGCGAAAAAAAGCGAGGCCTTAGACGGAAGAGGGGGGCGTTGACATTTCCGATTATAATGGTATTCTATATCCATATTATTTTTTAGGAGGTTTCCGTCATGGCGCACTGGATGGTTTTGATTCTCGCCTCCTCCGCCGTTTTGCTTTTCCTTTCCGCACGCAGGTCGGAAGCCCACTGCGACACCCTCGAAGGGCCTGTTATTTCAGACGCCGTCAAGGCTTTCGAAAGGATGTCTCCCGATGTTGTTCTCAAATGGATCCGCCAGGAAGATGAAGACGAAATACGCGAAGCCTTCGAGAAAGCCTTGAAGGTGTCCGATCTCGGTGAAGAGCCCCGAGAAATGGCCAGGATGTGGTTTTTTGAAACCCTTGTCAGGGTTCACCGTGCCGGGGAAGGCGCACCCTATGAAGGACTGCAGCCTTCGGATTCGGTCCCACCGGTGGTCAAATTGGCCGACGAAGCGCTTGAAAAGGGCGATGTCAGGGAACTCGCCGAAAGGATTTCCGCCCATGTGAAAGATTCAGTCATCGAGCGCTTCGAACACGCCCGGTCACTGAAAGCCGAAGCATGCCGGTCGCCTGAAGCCGGGAGAAAATACGTCAAGGCCTATGTGGATTACGTTCATTATGTCGAAGGCATACACGCCATGACCATGGGCGAAGGTCACGGCGACGCGAATTCACGGCACCATTGCTGAGCCGTTCACCGGCTCAGCCGCTTGCGTGAGAATCCCTTCCGGGGATTCCCGCTTCACAGGGTACACCGGTCTGGCACAAGCCGCAGCCGTACCCGCCAAGGC
>JBNGCT010000137.1:0-2660 GCA_049974965.1 Thermovirgaceae bacterium | reverse complement strand
GCGTCACCGTTTACGAATCGGCCGTGGCACTGATCCGCATCCTCAGGGAACAGGGTTTCAAAACGGCCGTTGTGACCTCCAGCAAGAACGGCAAGGCCGTCCTTGAAATCGCCGGACTTGAGGACCTTTTCGACACGAGGGTCGACGGGACCCACATCGAAAGCGAGGGACTCAAGGGCAAACCTGACCCGGACATCTTCCTCAAGGCCGCAGGGGAGCTCGGCGCACCGTCGGAGAGGGCAGTGGTCTTCGAGGACGCGGAATCCGGTGTGGCTGCGGGAAAAAAGGGCGGTTTCGGACTGGTCATCGGGGTGGACCGGACAGGCCACGGCGACGAGCTCCTTCGACGCGGCGCCGACCGCATCGTCACGGACCTCTCCCAGGTCACTGTCAACGGCGAACGCCCCCGAGCGTCAACAGCCATCGAAAGCCTTCCGTCGGCAATGAAGAACTTCGAACGGATTGCCGCGCAGATGGCGGGACTGAAACCTTTCGTGGCCCTCGACTACGACGGCACACTCACACCGATCGTCGACCGTCCCGAGGATGCCGTCATCCCGCCGAAGACCAGGGAAACGGTGGAGAAGCTGTCCCGGTCGTGCACCCTCGTCGTCATCAGCGGGCGGGACCTCAAGGACGTCAGAAGCCTCGTCGGTATCGACAGTCTTGTTTACGCAGGGAGTCATGGCTTCGACATATCAGGTCCAAAGGGCCTGGACCTGTCCTTCCAGCAGGGTGACGATTTCCTGCCCGTTCTGGATGCGGCCGAATCCAGGCTCCGGGATCTCGTTTCGGATATTTCCGGCGCGGCGGTGGAACGGAAAAAGTACTCCATCGCCGTCCACTATCGTCTGGTGGCCAAAAGGGAAGTGCCCCAGGTGGAGGCCGTCGTGGACGAGGCCCTCTCTGCCCATGAAGGTCTCGTCAAGGGATCGGGCAAAAAAGTCTTCGAGCTTCGGCCGGACCTCGACTGGGACAAGGGGAAGGCCCTATTGTGGTTGATGGAAGCCCTCGGATTCAGGATGCACGAAACGCTCCCCCTCTACCTTGGCGACGACACCACCGATGAAGACGCTTTCGCCGTCATTCGGGAAAGCGGCATAGGCATCGTCGTAGCTGAAGGGAAAAATGCCGGGGAAAAGACATCCGCGCGGTATTCCCTGCCGGATACGGATTCGGTGCGGGCATTCCTCGAAAAACTCCATCAACACCTTGAAGAAGGAGTGAGAGAATGAGTTCCTGGATGTTTACCTACGAAGGATTCGATCCTGAAAACGAGAAACTCCGAGAAGCCCTGTGTACCCTCGGGAACGGCTATTTCGCGACCAGGGGCGCAGCTGCGGAATCCGACGCCAACGGCACCCATTACCCCGGAACGTACCTCGCAGGCGGATACAATCGCCTGAAAACGGAGATCGCCGGACACGTCATCGAAAACGAAGATCTCGTCAACCTTCCAAACTGGCTCCCGGTGAAATTCCGACTTCCCCGGTCGCAGTGGTTCGACCTCACAGGGGTCACGATTCACTCCTATCGGCAGGAACTTGACATCCGAAACGGCGTCCTCCATCGGTTCGTCCGGTTCGAGGACAGCCAGGGCAGGATCAGCGTCCTCAGGACCAGGCGGATCGTCCATATGACCTTTCCCCACCTCGCTGCCCAGCAGACCACACTGACGGCGGAAAACTGGTCGGGGACGATCCAGTTCATGTCGGCTCTCGACGGCACGGTCATCAACGACGGCGTTCCCCGCTACAGGGAACTCAACAGCCGGCACCTGCTGCCCGTAGACACCGAGGAACTCGACGCCGAGCGCATTTTCCTGAAAGTTCGGACCACCCAGTCGAAGCTGGAAATCGCCGAGGCCGCACGGACCATCGCCCGCCTGAACGGGGAAAAACTGGACCCGAAGAGGATCTGCTTTGAAGAAAGCGGATACATCGCCCATATCTTCGATGTCGAACTCGAGCAGGGCGACGAGATCTCCGTGGAAAAAACCGTCGCCCTTTACACCTCCAGGGACCACGCCATTTCGGAGTGCTCCCTCGAGGCCGCCGAGGCCGTCTCCCGGGAGAGATCTTTCGAAAAACTCCTTGAAAGCCATACGGCCACCTGGGACAGGCTCTGGCGTCGCTTCACCATCGATTTCTATCCAAAAAGCGAAAGCGACAGCAACAGGACGTCGGAAATCCTGCACCTGTACACCTTCCACCTGCTTCAGACCACCTCAATGCACTCCATGGACCTCGACGTGGGGGTCCCGAGCCGGGGGTGGCACGGCGAAGCCTACAGGGGACACATCTTCTGGGACGAGATCTACATTTTCCCGCTGCTCAACCTGCGGATGCCGGAAATCACCCGGTCCCTTCTCATGTACCGTTACCGGAGACTCGACGCCGCCAGGCAGGCGGCCCAAAGGGCCGGGTACCCCGGAGCCATGTACCCCTGGCAGAGCGGTAGCAACGGACGGGAAGAAAGCCAGCTGCTCCACCTGAACCCAAAGTCGGGTCGCTGGATACCCGACAATTCCAGCCTCCAGAGGCACGTCAACGCCGCAATCGCCTACAACATCTGGCAATATTACCAGGTCACCAACGACCTTGAATTCATGTCCTTCTATGGAGGCGAAATGTTCTTCGAGATCGCCCGCTTCTGGGCGG
>JBNGCT010000136.1:0-2677 GCA_049974965.1 Thermovirgaceae bacterium | reverse complement strand
GCGGCCGGACCGCATGCATGGGCGTCCCAGGAACCCACGGGGCCCATTGTCATCGCCGACACTGAAGAAGATTACTGGCCCAAGATAAACCGCATTTCGCCGCCTCCTCCTGTTCCATCGGACAGGCGGCTTCTCATTGAATCCAGACTGAAAAGCCTTGCAGGGGGCGGAGGGGACCCCATGGCGGTTTTCCGCCGTTTCGGGGAAGACGGGATTTCCGTCAAGGACCTCTACGGATTCAAGGCCGACTATATTCGGGAAAAGGCCGATGAAATAGCAAAATCCGAGGGACTCTCGGCAGCCGAGGCCATGCCTGAGGCCTTCGACGCCTGGCAGAAAAACTGGGGGCGGGCGGAACGAACCCTCATGGACACACGGCGCAAGGGCGTGCAAGCCGCATGGGACCGGGCCGTAAAAAGGTACATCGAGACACACCCCGACTTTCCCTACATCATAAAAATGGACGTAGGCAGCTGGCCCGCGGAAAGCTGGAACGATCTCCGCTTCGAGGGTGACATCGATATCACCGCCATCACATCCATGGTCGAAAATGCCGTAGAGCTCAGAAACTACTACAACGAGGAAATCAGGGGCGACTTCAGGATGAACATGGCCGAGCTCGATGCACATGCCACGGCACACCGCCGGGCAAGCCTCGATGTCTACATCACCCAGCCCGGTGCCGACTGGGCGGAAATGGATGCGTTGAACCGGGGAAAACTCCAGGAAGTAGTCATAAAAAACGGAGAGGTCTCCTACCGTCCCGTCACCGATCCCATGGAGCGCCTTTTCATCTTCGCCAATCTGAAAAACAACGTGGAAATGAAACGGGGAGCCCCGGACCAGCTTGCACGTCTCATGGATGAAGACGTTCCGAAGCCCTCTCACGAGATGGAACCGGCCGTGAGCCTTGAATTCCTTCGGCACCTCACCATGGACGCCATCAGAAGCAACCTTGCTCCTCATGAGCGCCTTGTCAAGATCGCCAAATTCGTCAACCGAAGCGCCGCAGACCACCAGGCCATGCTCAAGGGCTTCCCTACTTCTCCCGGGGACACCGGCCTTACCTCCTGGGCGAAACGCGTCACCGACATCAAGCAGGATAAAAACATGACAGCCAGGGCAAAGCTCAAGGCCATTCTCGAGTCCAGCCGCGATATGTTGGGCGATGCAGGAAACGCCGGCGCCCTCGAAAGGTCCCTCAACGCCCTGGCCGAACGGTCGGCGGCGCTCATCCGGCATAACATCGGAGAGGGCATCGACGCCCGTCTCAAGGTCATCAACGACGCCAAGACCCCCTCCGAAAAAGATGCCGAGAGGAAAAAGCTCCTGGATGTTCTTGAAGAAACCTACGACGCCTACCGCAGGCAGGGAGTGGACTACCCGCCCAAAGCCTACGAAACCATGGTAGACCTGGCGAAACATTTCAAGAAGCGAGCCGTCCATATCCCCATCGCGGAGCAGAGAAGACTGGCGGAACTCCTGGAAAAGGCCGCCGACAACCCCAACATGTCGGAAATGATGCTGGCTCTCATATGGGAGAAGACGGGGCAATACTATGACGCCGTCAATGACCAGATCGACGCCTTCAATGACATCATGGACGTCCTCGACAAGGCCACGGTGGACAAAATCCGGGCCCTTGATCTGGAGCTCTCATGGACCAGCGCTGACGGTAATACCAGGCTTTCCCTCCCCATCCCCATCGGCCAGATCAACGAACGCCTGAATTCCTCCGTTCTTGGAGTCATCGGAAACTCCATGCCCTTCAAGGCTTTCAATCTCTATCAGGAGGGAAAAGCCTACCTTGACGCCGTCATGAAAGCGAAAGACTGGAGCGAATCCTTCAGCAACCTCTCTACGGAACTTTTCAAAAATCACGTCCCCGGAGGCGATCTCGTCGAGGCAGTGGTCATGGAAAACTATGCCAGGGCGGCCATCGGTGTAGTTTACCTGCTCTTTCCCGTCACCGCCGTACCGGAAGGGATCTATGGCATGAGCATCGCCGCCGCCGAATGGGGCGTGGGAGAGTGGGAACAGTGGCGCTACGAGGAAATGGTGAACGCCCTTTACGAGGGAACGACTTTCGAAAAATCCGGCGATTCCTGGAAGGTCAAAAGCATTTCCTACGACTGCCCCGGGAAGGGCACAGTCACCGTCACCAGGGATGAGGCCTTCAGTCTGCCCGAGCTCTGCCCGGATATCTCCAACATTCTCGTCCCACAGGTCAAAAACGACCCGTCCATCGTTCTCTACCACGAGCTCCTGGTAAACCCCGCCATCTCGGACGGCCAGAGCGGCATCCCCGTATGGCCCCGCAAGTATCTCAACCTGAGCCGTTACGGAGAAAAACTCTGGCAGGAATACTCCGATGCCGTCCGGCGCACGACGCGGAGGTTTTTCGCAGGCGTCATCGAGGAGCTGGAAAAGCGCAAGACCTTCGCGGAAGGTGAAGGCCTCCGGAGGATAAAGGAAATAGAGAAGGAACTCTCCTGCACTGGTCCCCTGGTGAAACTGACGGGCGATGAGGCGACGGACCGCCGCCTCATCGAGGATGTCATTTCCGACTACGAACACCTGAAACAGGTCAATGCCGGAATCACGCGGATCCGCGAAGAATGGAACGTAGTCTCCCTGAGGCCGCACAGGGCGGCCTGTCATCCGGCCTCGATCAAAA
>JBNGCT010000135.1:0-2693 GCA_049974965.1 Thermovirgaceae bacterium | reverse complement strand
CGTCACTGGAGACCCTCGCCGGCTTTTTCGACGAGGCCCTGACCGGCGGCGGCACCGTCTGGGACCCCCAAAGCGGAGAACTTCGCCCCCTGCGATTCCGCGACGTGGCGATCCTCGTCCCCACAAGGACCCAGTACGAGTCCCTCGAAGAGGTCCTGATCGAGGGCTGGGACTTCCCCGTCTACTTCGAGGGAAACCGGAACTACTTCAGCCGCGGGGAGGTCAGGGATGTGGCGGCGGCCCTCAAAGCCATGGCAGACCCGGAGGACAACCTCGCCCTGGCTTCATTCCTGAGCAGTCCCCTGAGCGGCCTGTCCCTCTTTGAGGCAACGGGACTGCTTGTACCCCAAGAGGGGAAGGATACCCCGGGACGGCTTTTTTCCCGCTTTGCTTCCATCTATCCCGAAAAAGCACGGCGGTTCCGCTCATTGCGCCTGAAGGCCCGGGTTTTCGGTCCGTCCGCACTGGTGGCCGGTTTCCTTGAGGACGAACAGACCCTTTTAGCCTTCCCCTCCTGGAAACGCCGCCGCGTCGCGGCCAATCTCAGGAGGGCCGTCGATATCGCAAGGGAATACGAGGCCTACATGGATTCAAGCCTGCCGGGGTGCGCGGAATATCTAGAAACGGTGACCGCCCGGGGCATACAGGCCGAGGAAGCCGATGTTCTCGGGGAACAGGAGGATATGATCAGGGTGATGACCATCCATGCCGCGAAAGGGCTCGAGTTCCCCGTCGTGGCCGTCGCCGGGCTCGAATATTCCGGCCAAAGCGGCGGGAAAAGCGCTTCGGTCCTTCCCTCGACCCTGCTCGGCGCCGTCACCTCGAAACTTCCCCTTTCCTGGGACGGCGAGCAACAGACCCTCGGGAAAAAGCTCCACCGGTTGCTGGACGAATCGGAGAACCTCGAGGAACAGGAACGCCTCCTCTATGTCGCCTGCACCAGGGCCCGGGAAACCCTGGTGCTCTGCGGAGTCTGCAAGGATGTGAAGGATGAGCCGACCCCACCGAAACACTCCTGGCTCGAGACGGTCCTGTCGAAAAAGGAAGAGTCCGCGATACCCGTGACCTTCGTGACACCCGGGGAGCCGGGCGCGGGCTCCCGAACAGCCGGTCCGGGAAAAGAAACCGCCACTGGGCCTGTAATTTATCTCCCCTCAGATGACAGCCGCTGCCTGGAACGCCTGAGCGCCACGGCCTTTTCCCTCTTTCGTTTCTGCCCCTTCGCCTGGCGTATGCGGTACCGGCAGGGACTGGAGCTGAAGTGGGAGTCCCCCATGGAGGAAAGCCACGGCGGCGCCGAAGCGGGGAGCCTGGCCCACTGGATCCTCGCCCGCTGGGACCTGGAGCCCGGCTCTCTCGAAAAGTGGCTCCCCCGCGACGACAAGAAGGCAAGACAACGTATCCCGCTTCTCCCGCCGGAGCTCCGCCCTGTGGCCAGGGACCGGTCCCAGGCGGACATGATCCGCAGGTGGCTGGAAAATTTCGCCATCTCCCCCATGGCACGCACCATGAAAGAGGCGGATTCCCTCAAGCGGGAGATTCCTTTCAGGGTCCGACTCGGGGAAGGGCCTGTCATCATCGGGGCCATCGATGCCCTTTATGAGGAAGGAAGCGCGTATCATCTCCTCGACTACAAGGTGACCGCTTCCGGCGGGGCGCCGGACATCCTGTACGAGGCGCAGCTTGCCTTTTACGCCGTAGCGGCCTGGACAGCCCGCGGAGCCCTTCCTTCTGGAATCGCCCTTTACAATCTCCCGGAAGGAAGGGCCCATCCTCTCGCCCTTGACAAGCTCCGGCTTGAACAGACACATGAAGAAATCCGGGAAACCGCCCGGGATGCGGCCCGGGGGCCCTTCGAACCGGCAAGGCAGAACTGCCCCGCCTGCCCCTGGAGGGAGACCTGTCCGGCGGGGGGGAGCAGATCAGACCCTGGACGGGGGAACGCCCAGGGTGTATCTTTCCGGTAGCGCACAAAAAGATGCATGCCTCCCGGAGCGAAGGCATCACACCTCAGTTTTCCAGTGTATGTGATAAAATAATAGGGTTGCATAACCACCTTTCAGGAGGGTTTCCCTCTGTGTTTTTACTGCTCGAAGGAAACGGCGCCATCCACATCGATCGTGTTCTTGCCCTCGTCAGGGAAGAGAACGAGACGGCTGTCATCATGCGTGACGGGTCTGTCATGGCCACAGGCTTCACGCCCCTGACGATAGACCGCAGATCAAGGCGCTTTCTGGAAAAAGGCAAGGCCGAGGCGGAGCGCATCCGCCGGGGAGGACCGGGACAATGACATCACCGTCGAAACAATACACTGCAAAGGATATCCAGATACTCGAGGGACTCGAGGCCGTACGCCGCCGACCGGGCATGTACATCGGCGACACCGGTTCCCGTGGCCTTCACCACCTCGTCTACGAGGTCGTCGACAACGCCATCGATGAGGCTATGGCTGGGTGGTGCTCGAAAATCGACGTCACCATCCATGAGGATTCTCATGTCTCCGTAGAGGACAACGGTCGGGGCATCCCCGTTGACATACACCCCTCTACGGGGCGATCCGCCGCGGAAGTGGTTCTGACGAAACTTCACGCCGGAGGCAAGTTCGACAAGAAATCCTACCAGGTCAGCGGCGGTCTTCACGGTGTCGGAGTTTCCGTCGTCAACGGCCTTTCGGAATGGCTCAACCTGACGGT
>JBNGCT010000134.1:0-2713 GCA_049974965.1 Thermovirgaceae bacterium | reverse complement strand
GAAAATCGTGATGGCCGCCACGATCAGGTAGGTCGGCCCCGTGGACCAGACCATGGCCTTGATGTGGTCAAACAGATTGGATCCCGCAACGGCCGGCGCCAGGTTCGTCGTGTCCGACAGGGGCGACATCTTGTCGCCGAAGTAGGCACCGGAAATGACGATACCCGCAGAGACGGGCGCCGGAATCCCGAGGCCGAAGCCGATTCCCATCAGCGCCACGCCGACTGTCCCCGACGTCGTCCAGGACGATCCCGTGGCAAGGGCGACGATGGACGTGATGAGAAGCGTCGCCAGCAGGAAGATGCCCGGAGACAGAATCGACAGACCGTAGTAGATCAACGTCGGAACAACTCCGGTCTGGATCCAGGAACCGATGATGATGCCGATGATCATCAGGATGACGATCGCCTGCAGCGCCACCGCAATGGCGTTGAGGCCGCCTTCCTCGATCTCCGACCAGGGCTTTTTCAAGACAATGAGACCTACGAGACACACGAGAACCGCTGAAACCACGATCGGTATGTGGGCGTCAACGCCCAAAACAAGGACACTGTAACTGATGATGACCGCCGCCGCGGCGAAAACTCCGAGGGACAGGCCCAAACCCGGTCTTACCTGCTCTTTGGCTGACATTCTTTTTCCCTCCTTGCTCAACGTGATGATTCCTCTCTTGACGTCTTTTGATCACGTTTCCTTTGCCCTGTCCTCTCCTCCTCCCTTCCTTTGCAGTTTTTTGAAATTTCTGACATTGTCTCCATCTTGCAGTGTGGTTCAAACCTGTACCGAAGCGCGCCGAACGGAAAATTACGAACTCGCCGTTCCCTGCGCCCAGGCTTTTCCATCATTCACTCGCACCAACTGTACGGGCGGGTAACCTGCCACAATAGCTTCTGTTTTCAACGAATTGCAACTGGAAAGGACGAAACAATCTGGAGGGAAAAAACCGGAGTCTTCCCATTTTGTTTCACACTGTCCCTGAAAGGCCACACCAACGATCTGCCTCTTTAATTTCAAAATCTCTTCCTCCTGGAAGATGTAAAATTGGACAAGTTTCGAAACAGGAACCCGGTCTTTCTATCTTTGGGTGAATTATACATCATTTTTGGGTTCAAGGCCCATGTCTTGCGGGAAATCGAAAGTGATTCAGTGCAACGCTGCAAAAGTTTTCACCTTGCCTGTTATTAAGATGAAATGATACTATTTAAATCGGCTTTGCTTGCGCAGACCGTGAAAGGGGCCCTGGGCATGACGGACCAGGAAAAACGTGTCGTGATCTTGATGCTTGTAGACATGCAGGGAGATAATCCGAACTTCTGGGGTTATGCTCGACTCCGCAAGTCCGTCCTGCTCCTCCAGAAAGAGGAGGACGTCCCTCTCGGGTTTCCATTCAGGCTGGAGCGGGAACGCCCTGTATCCCCGGACCTGCAGCTTTTTCTTGAAGACATGCGCTTCAACAGGATCCTCAGGTTCAAGGAGACGTCCCACGGATACCGCATCGTCTGCGGCGAAAAGGGCAGGGAACTCCTTGAGGAAAACCCCGGAACCGTTGAAAAATACCGGGAACAGGTAGTCCGGGTCTTTGAAACCGTGAGGGACCTGTGCCTCACAGACCTCCGCGAAGCTGCCTACGAAGCCTTTCTGAGAAACCCCGAATAACCATAACCTTTACCCCAGGCATTTTCAAAAGGAAGACTATCGGCTAAGATCGTGCGCTGTGGCCTGATTTTCTTTATTGGAGTGGCGTACCATGACAAAGTTCGGATTTTTGAAAAGGATCAAGAAAATGCAGCGCGAATGGCCAACCTTCTGGAGGACAACCCTGGGGAGCGCAATGTACGCCTCATCGCTGGCCTTTTTCGTGCTACCCGCGAAATTTCCCGACTCGGGTGTCGCCGGTATCGCCGTATTGCTGAAATACGTCTGGAATATTCCTCCGGCTCCGGTGATCTTTGCGCTGAACATAGCCCTGTTCATCTACGGCTGGAAAGTCCTTCCCAAAAGATTCCTCCTGTGGACGCTCTGGTCCGTCACAGTCTTTTCATTTACGTTGCAGTTTCTGGAGCCTGTACCGGTGCCCCAGGTGACCGACCGCTTTCTGGTAGTCGTCGCTGCGGCCGCACTCAGGGGGATCGCCTGGGCCATTGTCATCAGCGGCGGCGGTTCCTTGGGGGTACCGACATACTCGCCTCGGCCATTTACAGGAAAACCGGCATGGAAATCGGGCGGTTCACCTTCGCCGTTCACGTGGTGACCGTCATCGCCGCCCTTCCCATCGTCGGCTTCGAAAATCTTCTGTACGGCGCCGCCCTCTTGTACCTGAGCTGCCTCGTCTTCGACAGCACCACCCAGTCCTTTGACCGAAGGAAACAAGTACTGGTGGTGTCCAGCAAGCAGGACCAGGTAAAGTGGTACATTATGAAGAAGCTCCGCCAGGGTGATACCCTGCTCTACGGCCAGGGAGGATACACAGGAAAGGAAATACGTGTCCTTCTGGCCATGCTGTTCCCGCGACAGGTCGCCGATCTCAAGAGATTCCTTCGCGAAACCGATCCCAGGGCCTTCGTCGTCCTGTACGAGGCTTCGGAGATTTTCGGAAGACGTTTTAAACCCCTGGACAGGGAAGGGACAAAACGACACATCAGGACACGCACGGAAGCCCAGTCGATGCAGCCGAGAAAGCGCAGGATTCTTCCCGGACAGGACTCCCACAAGA
>JBNGCT010000133.1:0-2728 GCA_049974965.1 Thermovirgaceae bacterium | reverse complement strand
GTGGTCACCATGAAAAACACCAGCTACTGGCACCTTCACAACATCGGCGGATCCCCGGTCTTTCCCGCCCACATCCTGGAGCAGGTGACCGACTGGGAAAGCTGGCAGCCCGCCGGGACCGCCCATCCTGAAGCAAAGGGGCTGACCATGCTCGTGGGGACGGGACCTTTCGTCTTCAGCGAATACCGCGCCGGAGAATATGTCCTGCTGAAGCGGCATGACGGATTCTGGATGCTCGGGGAGGAGGGGCGGTGAGGTCCTACTGGCTCAGGCGCCTTTTCGGAGCGCTGGTCGTTTTGGCCGTGGTCCTGCTTCTGAATTTTCTGCTGTTTCGCCTCATGCCGGGAGACCCTGTGAGCACCATCATCGATCCGCGCTTTTCCCCGGAGGCCAAGGCCGAACTCCGAAGTCAGTTCGGTCTCGATCTGCCCCTGTATGAGCAGTTTTTCCGGTACGCCCGGGCCATGGTCACCTTCGATTTCGGCCTGTCCTTTCTCTCCCAGCGCCCCATCTGGGAGGAACTCAGATCCAGGCTCCCGAACACGGTCTTTCTCCTGGGATCGGCCTTCCTTCTGTCGGCCTTTTTGGGAACGTGGCTGGGCATTCATGCCGCCAGGCTGCGCGGGAGCATCCTCGAGAAAGCGGTCCTTCTGGCCGGGTCCGTATCGTTTTCATTCCCCTCGTTTTTCGTCCAGCTGGTGCTCTTGCTCCTGTTCGGATGGGCCATACCCCTGTTCCCCCTTCGGGGAAGCATCTCCATCCCTCCCCCCGAGGGGACCCTGGCGGGGCTTCTGGACTACCTCTGGCACATGACGCTCCCCGTGGGGTCGCTGGTTCTGCTCGGCTTCGGGTCCTGGGCCATTTACGTGCGCAACCTCATGGTACGGACCCTCGGTTCCGACTATATCCTCCTGGCCAGGGCAAAGGGGCTGCCCCGACGCCGGGTCCTCTGGGGACACGCCTTCAGAACGACGCTTCCGCCCATCGTAACCATCTTTCTTCTGGCCATGCCGGGGGTCATCTCCGGTGCGGTCATCACGGAGCGGGTCTTTTCCCTCCACGGCGTCGGAACCTTCCTTCTGGAGGCCATCCTCGGCCACGACTATCCGGCGGCGGGAGCGGCCTTCTTTCTCCTTGCCCTGGTGACCGTTTTCTGCAACCTTGCCGCCGACGTGCTCTACGGCCTTGTCGATCCCAGAATCCGCGTGGGACGGAGGATGGAAGAATGAAAACCCTGAGGCGCTGGAGCGTTCTCGCCCTTGTGGCCGTCACGCTGCTCGGAGCCCTGGGCCCCCTGGCCTTTCCGGGAAGCCCCGAAAGCCAGGTGGCTTCCCCGTTCGCGAAACCCAGATGGCTGCCCGGCACGGAGGCCCCTCCCCTTTCGACAGAGCTCGCGGAAGGAAACACCTCGGTGGAGATCACCTGGAATTGGGGTCCGCCGCCGAACATCACCGTTTCGGGTTTCGTCCGGTATGGCGCGCCCGTTCACGAAGCCGTACTGCTTTGGCGGACTCCGGGGGGTGAAACCTTCGTGCTCGCCTCTTCAAGAGAAACCGATACGCTGAAGGTGGACATCGACGGCCGGGACGTGGCTTTCAAGCAGGCCCTCGGCCTTTCTCCCTTCAAGGAAGTGACGGGCGAGCTCTTCCCGGAAAAGGGGCGCTACCTCCTGGCCGTCACCCCTGACTCCGGGATACGGGAAACCCGCCTCACCCTCGAAACGCCCGGCGAGAAATGGGGCCTTTTCGGGACGGACCAGCGCGGGCGGGATGTGTTCCGCCTTTTCCTTCTCGGAATCCGCGTCTCCCTGCTGGTGGGAATCACCGCCACGCTCCTTGCGGCGGTGATTGGCATGGGAGTGGGCCTCTCGGCAGGGTACGCGGGAGGACTTTTCGACGCCCTGGTCATGCGCGTGGTGGATATCCTGCTGTCCATACCGACATTGCCGATCCTGATGGTGCTCGCCGGTCTCTGGGGAAAGGGCCTGTGGCAGCTTGTCTTCATTCTGGGGGTTTTCTCCTGGATGAGCACGGCCCGTACGGTCAGGGCCCTGACCCTGTCGCTGCGGGAAACCTGCTACGTGGAGAACCTGCGCTCCATCGGGGCGCCGGCTTCGTACATCCTCAGGCGCCATCTTCTGCCGGAGGCCCTTCCCGTCCTGCTCGCGAACATCGCCCTGGGGGTTCCGGCGGCGATTCTCGCCGAGGCCGGCCTTTCTTTTCTGGGCCTGTCGGACCCGAGGATCATCTCCTGGGGGCGGATGCTTCAGGAGGCTCACGCTTTCGGTGCTTTCAGCACCGGGGCCTGGTGGCTCATCCTCCCGCCGGGAATGGGCATCGCCGTCATCTGCCTGATTTTCCTGGACATCGGCAGGACCCTCGAGGAAAAGGCCGACCCGCGGCTCAGGAAGGAAGCGGTACGATGATCAGTATCCAGGGGCTCTTTGTCTCCTACGGGACCAACGGCGGAACCGTCGAGGCCGTGCGGGACCTTTCCCTGGACATACCCGAAAACCGGGTGACCGCCGTCGTCGGGGAATCGGGGAGCGGGAAGAGCACCCTTTTGTACTCCATCCTGCAACTGCTGCCCCCCGGGGCACGCGTGTCGGGGAAGATCTTTGCGGGCGAAAAAAACATTCTGGAGATGAACGCCGGGGAGCTCAACCGCTTCCGCTGGAAGGAATGCGCCCTCATCCTGCAGGGAGCCATGAATTCCTTTACGCCCGTTC
>JBNGCT010000132.1:0-2767 GCA_049974965.1 Thermovirgaceae bacterium | reverse complement strand
ACTGATATCAGCCGAGCCCGTGAAATCTTCACTTAAAAAGCGAGGTGGTGCGGTTTCCACTGAAGCGGCAAATGGCGGAGAAAGGAGATGTTCCAGGGAAGATCCGGAAAAACGGGTTTTCGTCAAAAGTACCGAAGAGGAGGGAAAGCAGATGAGAAAAAGACTTCTTGTACTGACGGCAGCGGTTATGGCGATGTTCCTTTTCGCCGGAGCATCCATGGCTTCCGATGAGACGGTGTACCTGAACATGGGCAGCACCTCGTCCACGTCGGGGCTGTATGCCTGGTGTGTCACCGGAGCGGCCGTCATGAACAAGGCCGACATCGATGTCAGGGTCACCGTTGTCGAAAGCGGGGCAGCCTTGGACAACCTGCGCAGAATGAAGGAAGGTGCCTTCGACTTTGCTTTCTGCGTCGACCTGCCTTCCGCCATGCAGATGTACAAGGGCATGGACACCTTTGAAGGAGAACAATGGGAAGACGTTCGGTGGCTTTTCGTGCGGAACATAATAGCCGACAGGGTATACGTCAGGGAAGATTCCGGAGTGGAAAACTGGGCTGATCTCGCCGGGAAATCCTTCTGTCCGGGAATGCCCGGTTCGTCCGGTGCAAACTACATGATGAAAATCGACGAGGTTCTCGGCACGGGAGTAAAATTCCGCCCTGCAGCATACGGAGACGCAATAACGCTGCTGAAGCAGAAACAGATCGTCGGTCTGCAGAAGTCAAGTACCATGGACGCCATGGATTCCTCACTCATCGAAGTCAACCTCACTACGCCCATCACGGCCATTGGTTTCACGGAGGAGCAGGTGGAGAAGGTCCGGGAAGTCTATCCCTATCTCAACTTTCTGAAGACTGACAAGGGCGCCATCAAACAGTTGCCCGAAGCCGGACCGATGTACGAGGAATGCCCCATCGTCGGTGCCGTTGCCTCGACGCGGATGTCCCAGGAAACGGCCTACAAGATTATTAAGGCATATGTCGAAGGATTCGAAGAAGTCGCGGCGGCCTATTCCGGAGTCAAGGGATGGGATCCAATCGCCGATTATTTCAAATACGCCGCACCCGGCGGTGAAATCCCGGCCCATGCCGGACTCGTGCAGTACGCGAAAGAACAGGGTATTGATATTCCGGAACGGTTCATCCCTCCGGAATACGAGGAAAAATAGCGCGACGGAAACAGGCCTGGAATATGCGGGGGCGGAAAAACCGGATGCCCGCCCCCGCTTGTCAGGGGGAAAAGACCTCGGTTAGGCCGGAAAGGGGATGTGCATGTCCACGGACTCGACCCAAAACCAGGAAAAAGGACTGAAACCGCAACTCGTCATCTGGGGAGGGCTCATCTTTGCAGCAGCCCAGCTCATTGTCCCTGTGTTCATACCGCTGGTGGACATCCAGCTCAGGGCATTGCACATCATCATGGGGCTGAGCGTGGCACTTCTGGCTTTCCCGTTCAGCCGGCGCGTGGCGGAAAAAGGTTTGAGCCTCATCGACTATGTCCAGATCGGGATCATTCTCGCCGCAAATATCAACATAATGGCTCATGCCATGCAGATCTACATGAGGCCCGGATCAGCGGGAACGATTGACCTTGTCCTTGGAGTGGCGCTCATTCTCGTCATACTGGACGCCGCCAGGCGGTCTGTGGGATGGGCGATTCCGGTTTTCGTGGCTCTTTTGCTGCTTTACATCTTTTTCGGCGAGTATTTCCCGGGCATGTGGAAACTCAAAGGCCTTTCACTGGACTATGTTCTGAACTCACTCTACTGGTCCGCCCTCGGCATCTACGGTAGCGTCACGGGAATGTCGGCCACTTTTATCGCCATGTTTATCATTTTCGGAGCCCTGATTGCCGGAGCTGGAGGAGGCCGGACGTTTATCGACCTTTCCCTGGCGCTCACCGGGCGGTATTCCGGTGGCCCGGCAAAGACAGCCGTCATAGCGAGCGCCCTTTTCGGCAGTATTTCCGGTAGCGGTGTCGCGAATGTTTCGGTTACGGGGAATTACACCATACCACTCATGAAACGACTCGGATACAACAGGAATTTTGCCGGGGCCGTGGAGGCCATAGCTTCTACCGGCGGCGGCGTGACGCCGCCCTTGATGAGCATAACCGCTTTCATGATGGCGGAGTTTCTTGGTATTCCCTACATCAAGATCATCGGATATGCGCTTATCCCATGTCTTCTCTACTATACGGGGGTGCTGGGAGGTGTTCATTTCCAGACCATGAAGGCCGGACTCGGCGCAGTTCCCGAGGAGGAAATACCTTCCTGGAAGGAGATCTTGACCTTCCGTCGCATGGCACCTCTCATTATTCCAACAACTGTGCTGCTCTATTCGATAGGGACCGGTCGCCCGTTGGTGTTTGCCGGGTTTTACGCCTGTGTAGCCTGTCTCGTGGTCTATTTTGTCAGCGAAGTTCCCAACGTCGGGATCAAGGCTGCACTCAGGCATATTGGAAACGCCCTGAGCGACGGCGGCGTCGGGCTCGCCCGGATCGTTCCGGTTCTTGTGGCCGTAAACATTCTCGTCAACATGATCGGCATCACGGGAATCGCACCAAAACTGAGCGGGCTTATCATGTCCATTGGTGGGGATAACCTGATCCTTTCACTTTTCATTGCAACAATAGTCCCGTTCCTGCTGGGAACCTCGCTGCCGGTGGTGCCAACGTATGTATTGTGTCTTTCCATTCTTGTGCCGCCCCTTTTGAAGCTCGGGGTCGACGAGGTCGCAGCGCACCTGTTTTTTATCTACTGGGC
>JBNGCT010000131.1:0-2801 GCA_049974965.1 Thermovirgaceae bacterium | reverse complement strand
CAGGCCATCGGCATGCCCGTGGCGGGGGCCATGGACGCTTTCGCCCTCCGGGCGGGGAATATCATCGTCGGCAACGACTCAGGCGCGGCGGCCCTGGAGGTCACCGTGACGGGGCCGACTTTTTCCGTCACCGAGGGCGAGGGCGTCATCTGCCTCAGCGGGGCGGAGCTTGATTTTCGAATCAACGGGGAAAGGGCGCCCGCCTGGACGGCCTGCCATGTTAAAGCGGGCGACAAGGTTTCCATCGGCGGCCCGTCGGGTTCGGGGTGTCGTGGCTACCTGTGCTTTTCGGGAGGCATCGACGTGCCCGTTGTTCTGGGAAGCCGGTCAACCTATCTCAGGGCGAAAATCGGGGGCCTGGAGGGCCGGCCCGTACAAGGCGGCGACGTGGTGGAAACGGGGGAGAACCCGCCCCTGTGGCGGCGCTCTGAAGGTTTCGCCTGCCCCGCCATCCTGAGGCCGTGTTACCGGGGAAAACGACCCATACGGGTTGTGTTGGGACCCCAGGAGGACTGCTTCACGCAAGAAGGCATCGAGACCTTCCTGGGCTCGGAATATGTCCTCACCAACGATGCCGACCGCATGGGCTTCCGCCTGGATGGGCCGGCCATAGAACATACAGGCGGCGCCGACATTATTTCCGACGGCATCCCCCTGGGGGCCGTGCAGCTCCCCGGCCATGGAAAGCCCGTGGTGATGATGGCCGACCGTCAGACCACGGGAGGCTACACCAAGATCGCCGTGGTAGTCACCGCCGATATCGGCCTTTTGGCCCAGCGGATGCCCGGCGATACCGTACGGTTCGAAAAGGTCGAATTCGAAGAGGCCCTGGCGATCGCCCGGGAGGAACGGGACCGGCTGCAATCTTTGATGGAGGAGAGGGCGCGGTTTCGCTCGGCACCCCGTGTCGCAGCAGGCGCACGGCCCACCGGACGGCTGAAATGTTCCTTCAGGATGACCGTGAACGGGGCCTCCTACACGGTGGACGTGGAGGAAACCGGGTAGAATCGGAAAAGGATACGGGAGGTGTGCTGCGTGTTGCAGGTGGATCTCAACAGCGATCTCGGAGAGAGTTTCGGCGTCTATACACTGGGAAACGACGAGGCGGTCCTTGAAAGCGTCACTTCAGCGAACGTGGCGGCAGGGTTTCACGCCGGCGACCCGATGGTGCTGCTTCGGACGGTCAGGCTGGCGAAAAGGGCCGGCGTTGCCTTGGGGGCCCATCCGGGGCATGCCGACCTGGCGGGGTTCGGCAGGCGGGAGATTCCCTGCAGCCCTGAAGAAGTCTACGCGGGCACCCTGTACCAGATCGGGGCCGTCCAGGCTGCGTGCCGGGCGGAGGGGCTCGAGCTCCAGCATGTGAAGGCCCACGGCGCCCTCTACAACCAGGCAGCAAAGGACCTCGACCTGGCAAAAGCCATCGCCCAGGCCGTAAAGGATGCCGGGGACGGCCTGATCCTCATGGGCCTCGCCAATTCCCTTTTTGAGCAGGCCGCGGTGGAGACGGGCGTGCCCTATGCAGCCGAGGCCTTTGCCGACAGGGCCTATGAGGCCGACGGCAGCCTGGTTTCGCGGAAGAAGGAAGGCGCTGTCCTTCACGATGTGGAGATTGCCGCGTCAAGGGTGCTGAAGATGCTCAAAGAGGGGGTCGTCGAGGCGGTAGACGGCAGCGTGATTAGCCTGAAGCCCCGGACCATATGCCTCCACGGTGACACGCCCGAGGCGGTGGAGATGGCGCGGGGACTGCGACGCAAGCTCGAGGCTGAAGGCGTGGCGGTCCGCCCGCTGAAAGAGGTGCTGAACCGATGACGACGGCAAAAGATTACGCGAACACGGAACCGGAGAAAATTTGGGAAATGATTCGTGCCGGCCGATGGGCGGACCCGACGCCGGGCATGGCGAAAGGCTACGTCCAGGCCAACCTGGTGATCCTTCCCAAAGACTGGGCCTGGGATTTCATGGTCTTCGCCCAGAGAAACCCCAAGCCCTGCCCGGTGCTTGATGTCACCGAACCCGGAGATGCCGAGCCGAGGCAGGTGGCCCCCGGGGCCGACCTCAGGACGGACCTGCCCAGGTACAGGGTCTGGAAGGACGGCGAATGCGTCGACGAACCGACGGACGTGACGGCGCACTGGCGGGACGACCTTGTGGGGTTTCTTCTGGGCTGCTCCTTTACCTTCGAGACGGCGCTTCTGGAGGCGAAGGTGCCCATCCGACATATCGAGTGCGGGTGCAACGTGCCCATGTACCGGACCAGTATCGAGACGGTTCCGGCGGGACGCCTGAAAGGGCCCATGGTGGTGAGCATGCGGCCGGTCCCGGCGGGCTTGGTCCCGAAGGCCGTGGCCTCAACGGCACGGTTTCCCGCCGTCCACGGGGCCCCGGTCCACGTGGGCGAACCCGAAGCCATCGGGATCAGGGATATCGGCAAGCCCGACTTCGGCGATCCCGTGCCGGTTTACGATGGAGAACTGCCCGTCTTCTGGGCCTGCGGCGTCACGCCCCAGGCGGCCCTCATGGCCAGCAGGGTCCCCTTTGCCATCACCCACGCCCCGGGGCACATGTTCGTCTGTTCCGTCAAAGACGCCGACTACGCCGTGTTCTAGAACCTCCCGGTCCAGAGCGGCTGCGCCGGACCTGGATTTGGGGGTTTTGCCTTTCTCCGGTCCGCCTTTTCCGGCTCCGGAGATTCTATGAAGAAAAGGGACGGGGTCAAACCTTTGGCACACGCGGGGTTTGACCCCGGTTTTTTTGATTCAACTACACCACCCTGCTAAAATGTCATTTGGGACAATATTTCG
>JBNGCT010000130.1:0-2821 GCA_049974965.1 Thermovirgaceae bacterium | reverse complement strand
GTATGAAGATTTTCTGGCTTTCGGAAAGGTCATCGCCGCGGCGCTTCTACTGTGCGGTTTCGTCGTACTGGGGCTTTTGGCGGGAAAGAAGCTGGAGGCCTCGGGGCGGCCCGGATGGGTTGTCCCCCTCATGGTGGTGCTGGGGGGAGCCTTCGGAGCCTGGCAGGCATGGGTTTTCCTTCGCCAAAGCTGGAAGAAAGGGTAAAAGCAGGCAGAAAAGGGGATGCCTTTCATGGAACATCTTTTCGCACCCTGGCGCATGGCCTACATCGCCGGCGCCGACAAGCAGCAGGGCTGCATCTTCTGTGACTTTCCAGCCGAAAACAACGACGAAAAACGCCTGATCCTGGCCCGAAGGGACAAGGTGTTCGTCATGTTCAACGCCTTTCCCTACAATCCGGGACATCTCATGGTCGCCCCCTACCGCCACGTGGGCGAATACGACGAACTCGGCGACGGCGAGCTTCTGGAAATGCACACGACGGCGCGGCAGTGCATCCGGCTTCTGAAGGACCTCATGAGGCCCCAGGGGTTCAACCTTGGCGTCAACATGGGAAAGACAGCCGGAGCCGGATTCGCCGGACATGTCCACCTTCACATCGTCCCCCGCTTCGAGGGGGACACCAACTTCATGCCCGTCACGGCGGAAGTCAGGGTCCTGCCCGAATCCCTGGAAGATACCTACAAGAGGTTCCGGGACGCCTGGGGCAGCTATGAATGACGGGGACGTCATCACCGAACCGGCCCGCGGCGCCGTGGCCGAACTCAGGGAGCGCCGCTCCCGCTTCATCGCATCCCTGGCCCCCGCCACAGGCGAAGAAGAGGCAAAGGATTTCATCCGCTCCGTGAGCAGGGAGCATTCCCAGGCCAGTCACAACTGCTGGGCCTACAGGGTCGGCCCGCCGAAGCAGACGGAATACTTTTCCGATGCGGGGGAACCCTCAGGCACGGCGGGAAAGCCGATTCTCGGCGCCATTCAGCGCGCCGGACTCACCAACACGGTCATCGTGGTCACCAGATATTTCGGGGGCGTCAAACTGGGAGTGCGGGGTCTCATCGAGGCTTACGGCACATGTGCCTCCCTTGCCCTGGAGAAGGCCGGGAGGGTGCGCAAGCGCCTTGCCCGGATGGCCCGCATCGTCACAACCTACGAGCACCAGAACGCCCTGCTGTCCATGGTCAGGGAAATCGCGGTCGACGGTGATTCCGTCAAGGCAGAATACGGCGCCTCGGTGACCCTCTGCGTTCCCGTGCCGTTGGCCTTTGCTTCACAGGCCGAGGAACTATTCGCCGGCTGCCTGGGACGCGGCCTCATTGCGTCCTGGAGATGGGAAGAGGTGCAGGGCGCGCATCTGTGAAACCCGAAAGCCCCCTCATCGGCCGGACATGCCCTTGAAAGCCCAATGCCCGAATCCCTTTACGTTTCGGGTTTACGGGACTGTTCCGGGAACACTTGCGGGCAGCGTCCCTGAAAAGAGGTTGTGACATGACCCAAGAAAGCGGGCTTTCGGAAAGGGGCCTTCCCCTCGTTGAATGGGGCTTTCTGGCGGCGGTTGTCCTCGAGCCATGGGGCCCGGTCCTGCGGTACGCCGCATTGGCCGTCTGCCTTTCAGGGCTTTTGACGGCCTTCAGTCAAAACCGGAAAGGTCTCTTCCGGTGTCCCTTCGACGCGTGGGCGGCCCGGGACCTCGGCTTCGTGCTGTTGTGGTCCCTGGTGGTCCAGCTTGTCGCATGGCCGGCCCCCGCGGTTTTCTTCAGGGGCCTCTCCCTGCCGGTGGAATTCGCCTTTTCCCTCTTTTTGGCAGCTGCCGTCCTGTCCAGGAAAAAGATGGCGGGACGGTTCGAAACGGCATGGTTTGCCTCGATGACGCTTGTGGTCCTGTGGACGCTCTGGAGGTTCTTCGTTGAATCCCGGCACTCCGGTCCTTTCGGGAACATCAACAAGCTCGGCATCTACGTTGCCGTGGTCCTTCCCTTCGTTCTTGCCAGGGTGTTCGAGCCCCGCAGCGCGCTCCCGGACCGGCTGTTTTCATGGGCCCTTTTCATCGGGTGCTTCGGGGCGCTCGCCGTCAGCCTGACTTCCTCGGCGTGGATTACAGCCGCTTTTGAAACGGTCGTGGTGGCGGCCCTCCTTCGTCCTCCGAAAGCCCGCATCCTCGCGGCCTTCGGTGTGTTATGCCTCTTCGGGGCGGCGGCAGCGGGTTTTTTGTACCTCAAAGACAGCCCCTTCCTCGATTATGCCGGTGAAGAGTTGCGACAGCTGTCTCTGGTCGATGACCCCTTCTGGTTCACCAACAAGCGGTGGTTCATCTGGAAGGAAACTTTCAGGCTTGCCTCCATGAAACCCTTTTTCGGCTGGGGATGGTCAACCTTCCAGGATGTGTACCGGAGCCTGGGTAAACCCGTTCCGTACCTCGGGCAGCCCGCGCACCCACATAACCTCTACCTGGCGCTCCTTTTCAGGGGAGGAGTTCCGCTTCTTGTTTCGGTGATGTTTCTTTTTCTCGCCGCAGCCCGCAAAGCCTTCAAAAAGGCCGTTACGCCCGCCGGGGGGCGAAACCCCTTTTTCGTTGCTGTTTTTACGGCTATCGCGGGCCAGCTGTTGTTCGGTGTCGGGCACGACATCTTCGAACTCAGGGGGGACATGGCCTTTCTCTTCTGGGCCCTTTTGGGTGCCGCCCTTGGCGGCCAGGGCATTCAAAGCCCCTCGTGCATCGAGTCGGGCGATCCGCCCCCGAAGGGGGCCGGCTGCAAAGTGCCCCTGTTGCCTCACGAAGGAATCTAGACGAAATTGTATCGATGCCTCATGAAGGAATCTAGA
>JBNGCT010000129.1:0-3034 GCA_049974965.1 Thermovirgaceae bacterium | reverse complement strand
TTTTTGCCCAGGCCCGTGATCGTCAGGCAAGACGACGGATACAGGCTGGATTACGACAGACCCCTTTCAATCGGTAAGGTGCGGAGCTTCTACGGGAATTTCAACGTCATGGTCAAGGCCTACGCCTACATCTTGACCATGGGAGGCGAGGGCATCCGGCGTGTGGCCGAAGACGCCGTCCTCAACGCAAACTACCTGCTGAAGCGGGTTCGGGAGAACTTTGACCTGCCCTTCGACCGCTGGTGCAAGCACGAATTCGTCATCTCCGGCGCCAGGCAGAAGAAGGAAAACGGCGTGACCACCCTGGACATGGTCAAGCGTCTCATGGATTACGGCTTCCATCCGCCCACGGTCTACTTCCCCCTCATCGTTCCCGAGGCCATGATGGTGGAACCAAATGAGACGGAGAGCATCGAGGAACTGGACGCCTTCGCCGAGGCGCTGAACGCCATCGCCGAAGAGGCCCGGACGAATCCGGACCTGGTGAAAGACTCGCCGAAGACCACGCCCGTCACCCGTCTCGACGAGGTGACGGCGGCGAAACGGCCTGTGGTTACCTGGATTACCGAAGAGGAATAAAAAACATCCCGGGGGCGCCTTCCCCTTTGGGGGGAGCGCCCTCTTTTTTCAAGGAGGCCCAACCATGAGCACCCATATCATCATCGTCGGGGGCGGCCCGGGAGGTTACGTTGCGGCCATACGGGCCGCCCAGCTCGGCGGGACGGTCACGCTGGTGGAAAGGGAAAGCATCGGGGGTACCTGCCTCAACCACGGGTGCATCCCCACGAAAGCCCTGTGCAAGAGCGCCGAAAGCGTCCTGGAAGCGAAAAGGATGCATGAATGGGGCGTCATGGCGCAGTTTGACGGGGTGGACATGGAAAAGGTGCACGCCTGGAAAGACCAGGCCGTGGAAAAGATCACCGGCGGAGTGAGGCAGCTGCTGAAGGGGTATGGCGTCACCGTGGTGTACGGCACCGCCAGGCTCTCGAAAAAACCGGGCGTCCACGTGACGGAACCGGGCGGCGGGGCGGAATTCATCGAAGGCGACGCCGTCGTTTTGGCCACGGGATCCAACCAGGCTGTGCCCGATATCCCGGGCATCGACAGCCCTGGCGTCGTCACCAGCCGGGAGCTTCTGGCGACAAAGGAATTGCCGAAGCGGCTTTTCCTCTACGGCGGCGGATACATCGCCATGGAATTCGCGAGTATTTACAACGCCCTCGGGTCAGAGGTGACCGTCATGGTCAGGAGCAAGGTCCTGCGCAAGATGGATGGTGACCTGGGCAAAAGGATCCGGGTGGCCCTCAAGAAGCGGGGCGTGGAGTTTTACGAGGGTACCGTCCTGGAGGGAATTTCCGCCACCGGGCAGGGGCTGTCGCTTTCGGCTTCCGACAAAAAGGGCGAAATAACGCTCGAGGCCGACATGGTGCTCGTGGCCACGGGAAATACGCCCTGTGTGGACGGGCTGGGACTTGAAGAAGCCGGCGTCTCCGTCAACAGCAAAGGCATCGAGACGGATGACCATTTCCGGACGTCCCTTCCCGGTGTGTACGCCATCGGCGACGTGAAGGGCCCGCCCTACCTGGCCCATGTGGCTTCCGAGGAAGGCAAAGCCGTGGTGGAGCATATCCTGGGACACCCCTCGGCCGGAGTCGATTATGCCGCCGTTCCCGCGGCGGTCTTCACCATTCCCGAGGCGGCCTCGGTGGGCCTGACGGAAGAGGAACTCAAGGAATCGGGCGAAGATTACAAGGTCGGGAAATTCCCTTACGCTGCCAACGGCAAGGCCGTGACCATGGGTGAGGAAGAAGGTTTCGTCAAGGTTCTCCTGCGCCAGGACAACACCATAGCCGGTGTGCACATCCTTGGGGCTCAGGCAAGCACGCTGATCCACGAGGCGGCGCTGGCGATCCACGCCCGGTTGCCCCTGTCGGCGGTTCTTTCGGGCGTCCATGCCCACCCGACCCTTGCGGAGGCCTTCCACGAGGCCTCCCTGGCGGCCGAAGGCGTCGCGATACACCAGATGCCTCCACGAAACCGCTGAACTGTTCTACACTGGAAAAAGAAGGTGAATGCTCAAGCCGGAGGAGGTGCCGTGATGAAAAAGATCGTATCGGGAGTGACCGTCGAAGTCGTTGCGGGCAACATCGCGAAGCAGAAGGACATGGAAGCTGTCGTGAACGCGGCCAATGCGTGGCTCCGGCCCGGAGGGGGCGTGGCGGGCGCCATCCACAGGGCGGCGGGGCCCGGCCTGGAAAAAGAATGCCGCCCCATGGCGCCCATCAGGCCCGGCGAGGCCGTCATCTCGGGGGCCCACAGCCTCCCCAACAGGTATGTCATTCATTGTCTCGGCCCCGTCTACGGAAGGGACAAGCCCGAGGACGAGCTCCTGGCGGCCTGCTACCGCCGCGCCCTGGAACTGGCCGAAGAAAAAGGCATCGAATCGGTGGCCTTCCCGGCCATCTCCACAGGCGCCTTCGGGTATCCCCTCGAGGCGGCCACGGAAGTGGCCTTCAGGACCATAGCGGACATGATCCCCGGCCTCAAGAAGGTAAAACACATCCGCTTTGTCCTCCATGGCCAGGACGCCCTTTCAGTGCACGAAAAGTATCTGAACAGGCTGGAAAAATAAACTGGAAGCATAAAGAAGAATAAATTCAGAAGCGGGATCGAAAGACCCCGCTTCTCCTATGGTAGGATCATCCCCGATCCGCAGCTTTCAAAACTGCAAAATCTTTCCGAATGAGCCATAGCAAGGCTTTTCGGGAAAGATGTCATTCACCTTACCTGCCTCCGCTTCTTCCGGGAGAGGCTACCGCTTCTTTGACTTGGCCGCGCTGGGCCTGGAGTCAGAAGACGCGAAGTCTCATGGCCCGGGAAAGTTCCTCGAGGACCTGCATGCCGCAGATGGAGTTACCCTTGCCGTCAAGGGCCGGGCCGCAGACGGCGATGCCCATGCGGCGGGGGACGACGGCGACGATGCCGCCGCCCACTCCGCTTTTTGCGGGAATGCCGACGCGAATGGCGAATTCCC
>JBNGCT010000128.1:0-3071 GCA_049974965.1 Thermovirgaceae bacterium | reverse complement strand
ACCCGAGACCGTGGCGGTGAATATGTAACCGGGTCCGAATTTACAGCAGTTCTGGGACTTGACTCACCTGCGGGAAAGTGGATGAAAAATTACTGCGGGAATCTGGGTGTAAATTGACACAGGATGAGTCTGAAGGATTCTGCGAAAAGAAAGGTCTTCCTTGAACCGAGATATCATCTCCTGCCGTTTTTTCAAATACCTTTCAATATGAAACGCCCACCCCGATATCCCCAAGCCCTAAGAAGACGTTTTTCCCAACACAAAAATCCGGCCAAAGCGGCAAATGCCTTTCCTTTGCCTGTAAAGAAGAGGTATTGCGGTATTATTGTCAGGTGCAAGTAACGCCCGGATATCAATTTGAAAAACAAACAGATTAGGACAGTGGCGTTCCTTGGACAAGGCAGAAGGTGCAGGCTTGGAGAAGGACGTGAAATCGTTTCAAAAAAAGAACGACAACAGGAGGAGCAGAATGACAAAGGTCTACAGCATTAAAACCAAAACCCGCTCCTGGGACGGAGAGTCCATAGGCATCCTGATTCTCGACGCCGCGTATCCCTGCATCCCCGGAAACGTGGGGAACGCGAGCACCTTTGATTTTCCCGTCCGCTACAGGGAGGTCCGCGGGGCGTCGATCGAAAGGCTTATCAACAGGATGGACCCCGGGCTTCTCGAACCTTTCGTTGAAGCGGCCAGGGAGCTTGAAAGGGAAGGAGTAAAGGCCGTTACGGGAGCATGCGGCTTCATGGCCCTTTTCCAGAGGGAAGTTGCGGCAGCCCTGAAGATCCCGGTTTTCCTCTCGAGCCTTCTCCAGGTCCCCTTCATCTGGAGGACCCTTTCACCCGGGAGAAAAATCGGAATCATTACGGCAAATTCCGAATATCTTACGGACAGGCACTTCGAGGCGGTGGGGATCAAGGGCGATATCCCCCTTGTGATCCGGGGCATGGAGGACCAGGAGGAATTCCGGAGCGCGGTCCTCGAGGAAAAAGGAACCCTCGATTCAGGGAAAATCGAAGAGGAAGTCACCGGCGTCGCCAGGGCGATGGTTGCTGACCATCCGGACACGGCGGCGATCCTCCTGGAGTGCAGCGACCTGCCCCCATACGCCAGGACCGTCCAGGAAGCGACAGGGCGCCCCGTATTCGACTTTATCACCATGATCAGGCATGTACACACGGCGGTAGTCCCGAAGAGGTACGGGGGCTTCATGTGAAAGCCCACGCAGGGGCATGCAGCAGCCTGAAGACAATCTGCCGGTGAAGTGACCGGGGCCGGGGGTGCCGGGAAGGGGTGTCAAACCGGTCGGAATGGGGGGTGCGCCAGGTGCAGTGGGGAAATTCCTTTCTGGAACGATCTGTGGCAAGAATGCTCGACCGGGTGGTAATTCCCGAAGACCTGAGACGAAGAAAGGGCAGGGTGATGATGCATCTTTCCGACACCCCGTCCTCCTTTTATCGTTGCCTCAGGAGAATCCTCGAAATCCTCGACCCGCCCTGCATCCTTCATACCGGCGATTTTGTCGATGAAATCAAACTGGAGCAAACAAAAAGGGACGTGGCACTCTACAAGAAAAGGGTCAAGGACCTTGTCTACGTTCTCCGCGGGGGGTGCACAAGAGACGTCTTTTTTGTGACGGGAAACCATGACCTCTACGACGTGGTTGTTCAAGAAGCCCACGGGTGCGTCGTACTGGAAACAGGCGGCACGGTGACGGTGTGCGGGAAACGTGTCAATGCGGGGCATTCTTTTTCTGATTTGCCGGCGGGACATTGCCGGTTCAACTTTTTCGGCCACGACACGACGGTTCCGCCCGAAAGGGACGACAGCCTCTTTTTCAATGGAGTTCTTTCCATGAACTTCGTTGGTATTCAAGATGATGAAATCTTCACCTTGAATTACCCTTCCTATGTCCAGCGGGAGCGGCAACGCATCCGGAGCATGGGATTGTGACGGGGGGATTTTCATGTTGTCACTGATCTGTCCGGGGCCCAAGGGGATGACGATTGCCGGCGAAGCCCATTGCATCATGGAAAAGCTGCGCGGCGGTTTTGAACTCGAGGAAAGGGACATCAGGACGGCAAGAGACCGGACCACTGAAGAAAAGACTCTTCTTTTCATCAGCAACAGAAGACGGCCGAAAACGGTGAGGTTCTTCGTAACCCCCGCCACGCCGGAGGAAATACTGGCTGAAGCCATATCTTCAGGGTGGAGCGGCTGCATTCACTCCGTAAAAATCCATCCCCGGAACATCATCGTTCGACTTTACGGGAACCCCCTTCCGGTTATCAGCCAGATTGAAGAGGAAATGCCTTCCTCGCGGGACGGTCTCCGGAAGCTTCTCTGGAGAAGTACCGATCGCGGCGTGGCCGTCTGTTTTACCCAAAAACCATTGAACAGGGCGCTCTCGGTGACGGATGTCTTTGAAGAAATTCTTCTGGTGGACCTCCCCTTCGATGATCTATATACGCGGCTTGAGGCCCGGGCCCTCGACCTTTTCAACGAAAGCATAGGGCGCAGGGACTGGACGGAAATGGAAATACGCATCTACGATGCCGACGAAAACTACACGCCCCACATTGAACGGCTCCGCACCGTTTTGCGAAGTCTCCAGATAGGGCTCAATCTCGGAGAGGGATGGGGAAAGGATCATGCGCGGATCCTCATGCCCATTCAGGTCTACAGGGTCAGGGTGTTGACCTTTGTGGAGCCGGAAGACCTCAAGAAGGTCCTGGTGGGCCTGGAACATACGAAAAAAGGGGAACGCTTCGTTGACATGGACCTTTTCGTGAAAGGGAAAAAATTCAGCTGGGCGGACCTGAAGGAAAAGGCACCGCAAGGGCGGGAGGGGCTGGGGAAAAAGCTCCGCGCCGACCTTTCCGGGAAGCTGACGGAGGGGGAGAAAGAGCACATCGAACGTCTCGAGCAGGAGATTCTGGAGGCCAGAACTTGACAGGACGGCTGGCTTGCTGTATCGTCTCATCCCAGGTTGACAGGCGCCGTCAGCCGATTCTATTTCCACGTATTGGGAGGAAGTACTTTGACAACAGAAGGAACAGTCAAATGGTTCAACG
>JBNGCT010000127.1:0-3099 GCA_049974965.1 Thermovirgaceae bacterium | reverse complement strand
ATGCCCCTTTACGGGGTGCAGTTCCACCCCGAGTCGATCCTGACGAAGCAGGGAATGACCCTTCTGGAGAATTTTCACAGGCGAGCGGAGCGGGTTCACGAAGGGAGCTGAGGGAAATGAAAGAGACTCTGGAGAAGATCTTCTCAGGCCGCGACCTGGATAGGGAGGAAATGAAAGACGCCATGGAGGCCATCATGGAGGGCGAGGTGTGCGAGGTTCACATGGCCGCCTTTCTGGCGGGGCTCAGGACGAAGGGTGAAACCCCAGCGGAGATCGCCGCAGCGGCCTCGGTCATGCGGGAGAAGGCGACGCCGGTGAGGGTGAATTCCCCCGTCGTGGTGGACGTGGTGGGGACGGGTGGCGACAGGAAGGGCACCTTCAATATCTCCACGGCCGCCGCCTTTGTCGTGGCCGGCGCCGGGGTCGCCGTGGCGAAGCACGGGAACAGGGCCGTCTCGAGCCTTTGCGGCAGCGCCGATGTGCTGGAGGCCCTGGGTGTGCCCTTTTTAGCGGAGCCCGACACCGTGAGCGACTGCATCGACCGGACGGGATTCGGATTCCTCTTCGCGCCGGCCTTTCACAAGGCCATGCGGCACGTGGCGCCAGTGCGGAAAACCCTGGGTCTGAAGACGGTTTTCAACATCCTCGGACCCGTCACGAATCCGGCCAAAGCGAACTACCAGGTGCTGGGCGTCTCCTCCCCGGAGCTTCTCCGGCCCATGGCGGAAGTCATGAAAGCCCTCGGCGTGCAGGGGGGCATGACGGTCCACGGCTTCGGAGGAATCGACGAGTTCTCCCTGGAGGGGCCGAACACCGTCTGCGTCATCAGGGAAGATACAGTCACCGAGGATGTGGTCACCCCGGAAGAAGCGGGGTTAACAATGGTCCCGAACGAGGAGCTTGCAGGCGGGGATACCGAAACGAACCGGCGGCTTATGCTCGCGCTTCTGGACGGCGAGCGGGGGCCCCTGCGTGACGTGGTGGCCCTGAACGCGGCGGCCGTCTTCGTCTTGACGGGACATGCCCGTTCCTTCAGGGAGGGGGCCGTCATGGCGGCGGAGGTCCTCGACGAGGGACGGGCGAAGGCGTGCCTGGAGAAAGTCCTCAACTTTGCCGCATCCCTGGGAGAGGACGGGGCGGCATGATCCTCGACCGGATCGTGGAAACCAAAAGAAAGGAAATCGCCGGGATGAAAGCCGGGCGAGGCGCCCTCGAAAAGGAACTGGCGTCGCCGGATCTGACGGTCATCGCCGAAATCAAGCGGGCCTCCCCGAGCCGCGGCGTTATCGAAAAGGGGCTCGAACCCGACAAACGGCTCGATGCCTATGTGCGCGGCGGGGCCCGGGCCGTTTCCGTGGTGACGGAGGGTTCCTTTTTCCACGGGAAGGCGGAAACGCTCCGTGATCTCAGGGCGAAAACGGATCTGCCCATTCTCAGGAAGGATTTCATCATCGACCCGATACAGCTTTATGAAAGCCGTTTTCTGGGGGCCGACGCAGTCCTTCTGATCGCCTCGGTCCTGAAGCAAGAAGACCTTCTGGAGATGCTCGGGGCGGCCGTGTCGATCGGGCTGGAAGCCCTCGTGGAAGTCCACTGCGAGGAGGAATTGCGCATGGTCCTGGACACGCCGGCGAGGCTGGTGGGGATCAACAACAGGGATCTTTCCGATTTTTCCGTTGACCTGGGCGTCACGGAGCGTCTCATGGACGTTTTGCGTGACCTCGAGCCCCGGGGTCGCCGTCTCATCGTCGCCGAAAGCGGCGTCGCTTCCCCGGAGGACGCCTTGTTTCTGGCCCAATGCGGTGTTAACGGCATCCTCGTCGGGTCCTACCTGGTGGAAACGATGGAACCCGAAGGCCGGATAGAGGAGATTCTCGAAAGGGTGGGATCCCATGGTTCGCGTTAAAGTCTGCGGGCTGACCCGAAAGGAAGACGTGACCGAAGCCGCCCGACTGGGGGCCGACGCCCTGGGGTTCATCCTGGCACCGGGCCGCCGCAAGGTTTCCATTGAGGAGGCCGGGCGGCTGGCGGAAGGACTCCCGCCCTTCGTCACCACAGTGGCCGTCGTGGTGGACCCGTCGGAGCAAAAACTTCGGGAGGTCGTCGAAAGCGGCTTTTTCGGGGCCATTCAGTTTCACGGCAGCGAGCCTCCGGAACTGTTCCGGGGATTTCCCGTGAGGACCATCAAGGCCTTCGGCCTCGGGGACGGGGTCCCCGAAAACATCGCCGGGTACGCCTGTGCGGACTGGTTTCTGTTCGACGCCGGGAGGGCTGGCCAGGGAGGAACAGGGCGGAGTTTCGACTGGTCGCTCCTCGAGGGCAAGGATTTCGGGAAGCCCTTCATCCTTGCAGGCGGGCTGGGGCCTGAAAACCTGCCGGAGGCCCTGAGTCGGACCGGCGCGGCCGCAGTGGACCTGAACAGCGGGATCGAGGCGGCGCCGGGGGCCAAGGATCACGAGCGGATGAAGCTTGCCTTCATGAGGATCAGGCAGTACGAGACGGAAAGACTGGAGAGTGAGACGAGATGAAAAAAAGAGGGTATTTCGGCGCTTTCGGGGGGCGCTTCGTCCCGGAAACATTGTTTCCGGCACTTGAGCGGCTCGAAGAGGAGTACAACAACCTGCGAAGGGACCCGTCCTTTCAGGAAGAACTGGCCGGCCTCCTTTCAAGGTATTGCGGGCGGCCGACGCCGCTGTACCTGGCGGAAAGACTTTCTGAGACCTTGAGTGGTGCGAAGGTGTACCTGAAACGGGAGGATCTCAACCACACGGGAGCCCACAAGATCAACAACGCCATCGGGCAGGCTCTTCTGGCGGTCAGGCTGGGGAAACGCCGTATCATCGCCGAGACCGGCGCCGGGCAGCACGGAGTTGCGGCGGCCACGGCCGCAGCAAGGTTCGGCCTTGAGTGCCACGTGTACATGGGTACGGAAGACATGGATCGCCAGGCCCTGAACGTGGACAGGATGAGGCTTCTGGGCGCCGAGGTGATCCCCGTGACGTCGGGGAGCTGCACCTTGAAGGATGCCACCAACGAGGCCATCCGCGACTGGGTGACCAACGTGGAAGACACCTATTACATCATCGGCTCGGCCGTGGG
>JBNGCT010000126.1:0-3139 GCA_049974965.1 Thermovirgaceae bacterium | reverse complement strand
TTCCCGATGAGGTCCTCCCGGCCGGCCTCGCGCAGGGCCTGTTCCACGAGCCTGCGGTTTTCAGGGTTTCTGTACTGGAGCAGCGCTCGCTGCATGGCCTTTTCTTTGGGGCTTTTCGGAACATGGACGGATTCGCCCGTGAAGGGGTCGAGTCCCGTCCAGTACATGCAGGTCGACAGGGTTCCCGGAGTGGGAATGAAGTCCTGGACCTGCTCGGGCTGATACCGGATGTCGCGCAGGAACTCCGCGAGTTCCACGGCGTCCTTCAGGGTGCTTCCCGGGTGGCTGGACATGAGATAGGGCACGAGAAACTGCTTTTTCCCCGCCTTGTTGCTGGCTTCCTCGAACTTCTTTTTGAACTCCAGGAAGGTTTCCCTGCCGCTTTTGCGCATCCGGTCCGTGACGGTTCTGGAAACGTGTTCCGGAGCCACCTTGAGCTGGCCGCTCACGTGGTGGGTGCAGAGCTCCTCGAGAAAGGCGCTGGTTCCGTCGGCCAGAAGGTAGTCGTACCGGATGCCCGACCTCACGAAGACTTTCTTCACGCCCGGAAGACAACGGGCTTCGCGGAGGATGCCGAGATATTCGTCATGCCCCGTCTTCAGGTTGGGGCAGGTAGTCGGCCAGAGGCAAAGTCTGTCTTTGCAGGAGGTTCCCTTTTCCTGGCGGGCGCACGCGGGGGCGTGGAAATTCGCCGTCGGGCCCCCGATGTCGTGGACGTAGCCCTTGAAGTCCTCCATTTCTGTCAGAAGGCGCACTTCACACAGAATTGACTCACGGCTCTTGGGCTGGATAATCCGCCCCTGGTGGGACGAGAGGGCGCAAAAGGCACATCCTCCGAAGCACCCGCGGTGAGCGGTAATGCTGAACTTCACTTCTTCAAGGGCAGGTACGCCGCCTTGTGTTTCGTAGGACCGATGCCACTTTCGTGTGTAGGGGAGTTCATAGACGGAGTCAAGCCCTTTCCGGGTCATGGGCCATGACGGCGGGTTCTGTACCACCCAGCGGGTGTCCACCTTTTGTGCGACGGGACGGCCGCGCCCGGGGTCCTGCTCGCCGTCGGCGAGGCGGAAGGCCTCGGCAAAGGCTTTTTTGTCCCGGGCCGCTTCCTCGAAGGAGGGGATCTCCAGAGCGTCCGGGAAATTTTCGAGTTCCCTGGTCATGACGCAGGTGCCCCTGACATCGGTGATCTCTTCCGGTTTTTGACCCGCGTCGAGGCGACGGGCGATCTCCAGGATGGGTGTTTCCCCCATTCCCCATACCAGGATGTCGGCGCGGCTGTCGGTGAGGATGGGGCGCCGGATGGAATCGGACCAGTAATCATAATGGGCGAAACGCCTCAGGCTGGCCTCGATGCCGCCAATGACCAATGGGGTATCTTTCCAGAGACTCCTGGCCAGATTGCAATAGACAATGGTGGCCCTGTCGGGTCTTTTCCCTCCAGTTCCTCTAGGTGAATAGCGGTCTTTCCGGCGGGGTTTTTTCGCCGCCGTGTAGTTGGAAAGCATGCTGTCCAGGTTGCCGGCGGAAATCAAAACGGCCAGTCGGGGCTTTCCCATGAGGGCGATGTTTTTCGTATCGCGCCAGTCGGGTTGTGCGACGATGCCAACCCGGTATCCTGCGGATTCAAGCACCCGGGCAATTACGGCATGGGCGAAACTGGGGTGATCCACGTAGGCATCGCCGGTGACGAGCAGAAAATCAAGTTCGTCCCAGCCTCGCCGCTTCATGTCCTCCGTATTGACGGGAAGGAAACGGTCCCGATGTGCTGTTTTTTCGCTTCCGGCTTTCGTCACGTGAATCACCTGCATCCTTTGTCTTCCCCGAGGGGATATACTTGCTCAGGGGAGTCAATTCTCCCAGAAAGCGAAAATTTCGGCAATTCACCTCGAGGGGGACAGGATGATGGGAAAGATGATTTTTCCCCTTGTTGTTCTTGCCTTGCTGATCCTTTTGCCGAAGCCGCTGCAGGCGGAAGAAGCCTTCACGCCGGCCTGGGGGGCGCCTGAACGGAAGGCCGTCCTGGACGTCATGAGGGATGACATCCGCCCCCGGTTCGATCTCGAGGTCGTCTTCGTGGTCCGCTGGATGAAGGTCAAAAACGGATGGTGTTTTGCCCTGACGGAACCGCAGTCAAAAGACGGCTCCCAGCGGTACGAACCCTACGGCGCGCTGCTTGAAGCAGCTTGCGGAGGGTGGACCATCCGGGAGGTCATGCCTCTCGAGGAAGGAGTCGAAAACGAATCCTGGTTTGCCTCCCTGAAGGAGAGATACCCTGATCTTCCGGAGGAAATTTTCCCCTGCCCCGGTGAACTGGAAGAACCTTCTTGACATACCCCTACAGGTATTATAGATTTTACGAGAATCTATATACCCAGAGGGGGTTTAGTTTCATGGCATGGAAGAATCAGCTTGACCCAAAGACCTGGAAGGGCATCAGAAGCGTCCTCCAGTTGCAGCTGGTGATCGCCTTTATCGTGGCCGTGTTCATCATGAAGCAGTGGTGGTTCTGCGTCCTCATGATCGCCCTGGGAGGATTGCTGGCCGCCTTCAGGGGGAAGATCTGGTGCGGGATGCTCTGTCCCAACGGAGGGTTCATCGACCTCATATGGAGCAGGATCTCGCTGCGATTGTTGCCCTTTCCAAGGTGGCTCAACAGGGGGCGTATCCTCCAGGGGGTATTTTTCGCGGGAATGATCGCCTATTTCGGATGGATCCTGTGGCTCGTCAACATCCACAAGGGCCTACCTGTGGCCTATGCGTCCTACGCGCAGCACGGCTTTCTCTTTCTGCGGTTCTGCCAGGTGATGCTCGCCTTGGCGGCCGTCATGGCCCTCGTTTTCGAGCCCCGCTCGTTCTGTGCCCATATCTGTCCGGGCGGGACGCTGGGTTCCCTGATGGCCAAGGCGACGAAGCGCAGCCCCGTGGTTCTGGACGCCGACAAGTGCGTCAACTGCAGGCTCTGCACCACCGTATGCGACCTTCCCGAAAGGCTGCTCGACCCGTTGCTCGAACGGGCGGAAAAGGTCCGCGCTGAAGGTGGTTCAGAGACGCTTCCCGTGAGCCCCGAGTGCTACGGCTGCATGGATTGTGTCGCCGTGTGCCCGCGGGGGGCCCTCAGGATCGAGACCTTGGGACTTGA
>JBNGCT010000125.1:0-3219 GCA_049974965.1 Thermovirgaceae bacterium | reverse complement strand
CTTTTCGTCTAGATTCCTTCATGAGGCATCGATACAATTTCGTCTAGATTCCTTCGTGAGGCAACAGGGTCCAGACATTGAAAATAACACGCCGTGTGACACTCCGTTACGCAAACGGCATTTTTTGACACGGCCAAACCCGCCCTCGAGAATACAGGGGCAGGGACAACCACTCCAGGACCTTCCAGATATCAATCGAAACCATCTCCGAGGGGGATGAAAGACATGAACCACCGAATTTTGAGATTCCTTTCCATAATGCTTGTTTTAACGCTGCTTTTCGGCAGCCGGGCGGAAGCCGCCGGCGTAACCCGGGGAAGCCTCGTTTCGACGATCATCTCCACACTGGAACTGCCGCTCTGGTCGGGCACAAGATACTTCAGTGACATATCAGCCGACCACCCTGACGCACGCGCCGTCGAATCCGCAGCGGCCCTGGGCATCTTGCCCCCGACGGAGAAATTCTATCCGGACATCGAGACATCCCGGGCGGAAGCGCTCATGTACTCCCTGAGAAGCCTCGGGCTGGCAAAGGAAGCAGAAATCCTCAGCCGCCTCCCCTTCGCGAGAAACACAAGCCTTCCGGACTACATCCAGCCTTTCTTTCGCATTGCACAAACTATAGAGCCGAAACCGCCGGAGGTTTTTCTCCTGAGACCGGCGCAGGCCCTCGAGATCAATGAGATTCCTGCACTCCGGCAATGGCTTTCCGCATGCAGACGTTACATGGTGTGGAAAGAAAGATTCGACGGAAGCAGGACCTCACTGATTCTCCAGCGGGAAAACATCGGACGACCCCCAGCAAGCTGGGGCGTTCAGGCCGGGGTCTTTCCGGCGAAGTCTCAGGAGGCAGAAGCGCTCAAGAGGAAGATTGAGGGCAGGGGGCTTCCGTGTACGATCGAAGAACAACCCTCGGGAAGAACGGTGCTGGTCGGCCCCTTCCTCCACTATGTCGAAGCCTGGGCCAAGGCCGACCAGGTGAAGGATATCGGTGAGACCAGGATCGTGCCTTTCGAGGACCGACCGTCGGAAGCCCTTTTCTGGAGTGCCATCGTGGCCGATACGAGCCGCACCATGCCCAGGATCGTCACCGCCGGAGAAATCGCGGGCAGGAAACAACCCCTCTCATGGATTGCACAACATTCGGAGGCTGAAGGCGCGGTAAACGGTGGCTTCTTCAACGGGGTTCACATCATCGGGAGCCTCGTTTCGAGAGGGTTTCCCGTCAACGAACCCTGGCAGAACCGGTCGGCCATAGGCTGGGACGATAACGGGACCTTTCACTTCGGTCCCGGCCGTTTCCGGGCAACCCTCCGCTCCGGTGGTGAAACACTTGAAATAGCCCGTCACAACAGTGTGCCGGCAGGAAACGAGGCCGCCCTGTATTCCCCCCACATCTGGTATTTTGCATCCGGCATCCCCGACGACGCTCTGGAAGGAACGGTCGTCTCGGGCAGGCTCACAGGAATAAGGGGGGCACATCTTTCGAACCATTTCGTACCCCGGAATGGGTATCTCGTCGTGGCCCGGGGCTTTTCAGCCAACCGCTTACGGCACTTCCACAAGGGCGAAACAATCGACCTCGAGCTTTCATGGCATGACAAGGGTTTCGAGAAATGCACAAATGTCCTTCAGGCAGGCCCCCTGCTGCTTCAAGGAGGGAAAGGCGCCCTGACTCCCGAAGGCTTTTCCGAAAGCATTATCCGGGGACGTCATCCTCGGTCCATCGCCGGGACAGACGGGACGAACCTCTGGTGGATCGTGGTCGACGGCAGGGACTCCTGGCACAGCCGCGGCTGCACCTTGGAGGAAGCCGCAGCCCTTTCCGCCGGGTTTGGCCTGGAGGAAGCCCTCAACCTCGACGGCGGCGGCTCCTCGACCATGTGGTGGCAGGGGGCACTGGTGAACAGCCCCTCAGGCACATCCGAACGGCCTCTTCCCTATGCGGTTGTCTTTTGAGGAGGCGACTCGGGGTACTCCTTGACCCACAAGTCCAGCTGCGGAAATGGAATGACAATTCCTTCCCTGTCGAAGGCTTCCTTCAGCCTGAGCCGGAACTCCCTGGCGACAAACCACTGCTCTCCGGGGACGGTCTTGATCAGGGCCCTGAGATTGATTGAGCTGTCGGCAAATTCGTGGATTCCCTGAATCGCCGGATCGCCCAAAATCTTGCCGGACAGATCGGCTTTCAGTTGCCCGCTGACTTCCTCCATTACCGCCAGAGCCTTGCGGACATCCGTATCGTAGGACACGCCGACGATGACCTTGGCCTGGGACCAGTGTTTCGTTGCATTCACCAGTTCTCCTATGGTTCCATTGGGTATGATGATGTAATTCCCGTCCAGGTCGGAGAGGTGGGTTGTCCTCAGGGTAAAGCGCTCCACGGTTCCGAAATATTCTCCGATCTTCACCACGTCGCCCACGGCGTAGTGGTCCTCGATGACGACAAAAATCCCGTTCAGAAAATCCCGGATGATGTTCTGGGCCGCCAGGGAGATGGCCAAACCAGCGATACCAAGCCCCGTCAGAACGGGCATGATGTCTATGCCGATGCTGCTTAAAAACATCAGGACGGCGAAGACGAGGAGGATCGCCCGGATGATATCGAGGGCGAGTTTTCTCAGGGTGCCAAGTCGCTTCATCCGTGCTTCCCGTTCATGTTTCGCGAGACCGCGGGTCTTGTTTTTCCGGATCATTTCCACCGCCTGGTCAAAGATTTTTCCCAGGACCCGCCGCAGGACTCGGTCTGCCACAAACCATCCGATGACAATCAATACGGGCTGTATCCATTTCCATCCCATGATCATTTCGATAGAATCCACGAACCATCACTCCCGTCGGGGTGGTATTTTAAGGGGTGGTGTTTATACAATACCATCTTGGTCCCGCCATGCGGCAGGGTCGTGCAAGCCGAAGAGGAGGTGCAGTCATGGGAAAGGTCGTTGCCGAAGTTGTCATCGTTCCCTATGGAACCCAGACACCCGGCCTGAGCCGGTACGTCGCCGACGTGGAAAAGGTTTTGAGGGGTTATGGCCTGAAAACGCTTCTTACACCCATGGGGACGATTCTCGAAGGGGATCTCGACACAGTTCTGGAAGCGGTAAAGGCTGCCCACCAGGTCCCTTTTGAAGCGGGGGCGCTGCGGGTCGGCACGACGATCCGCATCGACGAACGAAGGGACAAGGATCTCGATATGGACGCGAAGGTCAGGTCTGTGGA
>JBNGCT010000124.1:0-3232 GCA_049974965.1 Thermovirgaceae bacterium | reverse complement strand
AACCAGGCGCGGAACATGCGCGATGCCGCAATGAAACTCCTCAAAGGGGAAATCCCCCAGCCGACGATCAACAAAGATACAAAGCCTTCTTATTGACGGAAGATGAAAATTTAAATTACTATTAATACCGGTTTGTTTCACTCTTCAACAGCGACGGTAGACATGAGCAATTTTGCCGGCCCTGTCCGGAATACCAAAGGGTCGGAGCCATCAGCAGCCTGGCCGACCTGCCGGTATCCCGGTATTCCGGTGCCGCGATGCTCAAAGGCTACGCCCGGCTCAACGTGGGCGGTTCCAGGATCCTGCCCTAGCGGCGGAAAGAAGAGGTGCGAAAGATGAGCGGGTATTATGTGGATGTTGATAGCCCTTCCCCAAGTACGAGGGATTTTCATGCCCTTTACCGGCAGAACAGGGAGGACTTTGACAAGCTTGTCAGGCAACTCGCCGCGGAGCGCCGAGAGAACTATCGCACCAAGGGTACCTATTTTTGAGTCAGGGAGTAAAAGGCATGGAAAATATCGAAGAACGCTGGGAGACAGTGAAGGCAAAGCTTCTTGAAGAAGCGGACCTCCATTTTGATGTGGTGGTCCTGCTCGTCGCGGGCCTGGCCCTGGTGATCACGGGACTTTTGCTTTTTCCCATATCAGTGGGATTTCTTCCCTACTACGAAAACGGCGTCTACGGGTTGCTGCTCTTTTTGTTCGGCCTCCAGACGGTGGTGTTGGGGAGGACTCCGGCCGGGGACCTCAAAAGGTCAGTCCCGGTAATCGGTAGCGGCGTTGTCATTGCCACCGTGGGGATACTGGCCTGCTTTATTCCCGACGTATTCACCCTGCTTCCCAGGGTCCTTCTGATCATCTGCCTGGGCCTGGGTGGGGTCCTGCAGCTTCTCCAGATGCTTTTTTCGAAGGACAAGCTCCAGGCCTGGATCGGGTACGGGGGGATTTTCCCCGCCCTTGCCGTAGCCTGCGGCGCCGTCTACGTATTGTCCATGTTCTCCGGGCTCCTCGTGTGGGAGAAGGGACTGCTGTCGGTAAAGACGACGGCCCTTTCCGTTTTGGCCTATGGCGCGGCCATTATCGTGCTGGCTTTTTTGCTCCAGAAGATCTACCGCATGTACCCGCAGGCATCGGCACACCTTGATGATACCTTCGGCCTGACGGCGGACAAAGCCATGCTTTTTCTGACGGGTATATTCATGCTCATTCTCGGGGTCCTCCTTGTGCCCGTGACCTTTGGCATGCTCCCCTTTTCCGGGAGCGCCCAGCTGGGCCTTCTGATGGTTCTCTTTTCCGTCCAGATGCTTGCCTTCGGAAGCACACCCGTGGGCCCCTTCCCCCGGACCTGGCTGGTGGTCCTTCTCGGGTTTTTGTTTGCGGCGCTTGGGATCATCTCCTGTGTTGTGCCCCTGATCCTGGTGTCTTTTTTGACATTGCTCATCGGGCTGCTGAATTTGGCCGGCGGAGGGGCTGGACTTTTCAAGACAGTCATACCACTGATGAAAAACATTAAACAGAAATGCCCGGTGGAGCCTGTCCTCGTCAAACTGACCGTCACCCAGATCGTCATGAATCTCGTATCGATCCTTTTTGGCGCATCCATGCTCACCTCGGGCCTGCTGCCCGGCTGGGTGGTCGGCGTGATCCTGACGGCCAACGGCGCCGTGCTCCTCTACCTCATGCACCTTTTGGTGCAGATCGACAAGATGCGGTCTGCTATGATGGAGAAAACAGCCTGAAAACACCCTGTGACGCCGAAGACTGAAAGCTCTTGTGAAGACCATTCTGCTTCAGGCGAGGTGACGGAACAAATGACATATTCCTTTGATCGGATAATCGACCGGCGGAACACGGACAGCCTCAAATGGGACGCAATGGAAAACCGTTTCGGTCCCGTCCCCGAAGACACGCTCCCTATGTGGGTGGCGGACATGGATTTCCTCTCGCCTGAGCCTGTTCTCGAGGCCCTCGGGAAACGGCTCGAACACGGAGTTTTCGGGTATTCCTCCGATCCCCGGTCGGCCTTCGAGGCCGTTGCCGAATGGATGGAGCGTATCCACGGCTGGTCCGTCGATCCCGACTGGATTTTTCCGGCACCGGGCGTAATGCCCGCCATCTGGACGGCCATCCGGGCTTTTTCAAACCCCGGTGACCGGGTGGTCATCATGCCGCCCGTTTATCCGCCCTTTTTCCGGATCGTGGAAGACAACGACCGCGTCCTGACGCCGGTTCCGCTTACAAGGGAAAAGGGCGTTTACGAGATGGACATGAAGGGCCTTGAAAAGGCCTGCAGCGACGCCCGGACGAAAATGATACTGCTGTGCAGTCCCCACAATCCGGTGGGCCGAGTCTGGAAGGCGGAGGAGCTCGATGCGGTCGCGGAAATCAGCAGAAAAACGGGAACTCTCGTTGTCTCTGACGAGATCCACGCTGACCTGGTCCATTCGGGGAACAGGCACATGACCTACGGATTACGCGCCGGAGGACCAAAAGGATGGATAACCTGCGTCAGTCCCAGCAAGACCTTCAACATCCCGGGCCTGAACACTTCTTATACCATCATCGCCGACGATGCCTTGTGGGTTGCTTATAACAAATCCCACCGTGCCACGGCGGCGACCCATCACAACGTGTTCGGCCTTGCCGCGGCGAAAGCCGCCTACGCCTTTGGCGATCCCTGGCGTAGGGAAATGCTCGCCTACGTCGAACAGAACCTGCAGCAGGCCATTGCCTTTTTCCAGATCTCCATGCCCTGGGTCGGCGTTACCCGTCCTGAAGGTACCTACCTGCTCTGGCTCGATTTCAGAAAAAGCGGACTGGATTCGGAAAGCGTCACCGAAGCGCTCCTTCAAAAGGGTCATGTCGCCCTTGATCCCGGACATTGGTTCGGCAAGGAGGGGGAGGGTTTCCAGCGCCTGAATGTCGCCTGTCCCGGAGAGCTTCTCGAGGACGGGCTCCGACGGATCCGCTCGGCCTTCGGGGATATCCGTCCCGAGGTAGAGTAGTGCGCAGGGGACGTAAAAATCAATCCACCCCGGGAAGGTACAAGCCTTCCCGGGGTGGATGTGTTACTGCAAATGCAGATAAGAACGTTTCCGGAAATTTCCGGGCTATCTGGTGTTGTTTCGGTTTTTCTCCTCCAGGCGATAGACATCGGTGCGGCGGTGCTTCAGAAGGGGCAGCTGGTCACGGATTTCAGAAACCATTGAAAGGTCCAGTTCACCCACGTAGAC
>JBNGCT010000123.1:0-3347 GCA_049974965.1 Thermovirgaceae bacterium | reverse complement strand
AGGCCGGCGGAAGCCGGGCGCTCGTGGTGACGGATCCCGTCCTGCGGGAGATGAAAACGGCGGAACGGATCGGGAAAATCCTGTCCGACGCGGGGTTGGAGGCTTGGGTGTTTTCGGATGTAGAGCCGGAGCCATCGGTTGAGACCACCGATGCTGCGGCGGACCTCGCCAGGGAAAAAGGATGCGACCTGGTCGTGGGTCTGGGAGGCGGAAGCTCCATGGACGTGGCCAAGGCCGTGGGGGTTCTCGTGACCAATGAAGGGTCGGCGGCACGGTACCAGGGGCTCGGCCTGGTGCAAAAAGCGGGTGTCCCGACGATCATGATTCCCACAACAGCCGGAACGGGTTCGGAAGTGACCTTCACGGCCGTTCTGATCAGAAAAAGCGACGGCTTCAAGGGCGGCATCAACGACGAAAAACTCTTTCCGGACTACAGCATCCTCGACCCGGAGCTGACGGTCACCATGCCGCCTCTGGTTACGGCTGCCACCGGGATGGACGCTTTGACCCACGCCCTGGAAGCCTACACCAGCCGGCAGGCCTCGCCCTTCAGCGATATGTTCGCCGAGGAGGCAATGGTCCGCATCGGAAGATGGATACGGGTTGCCGCCCAAAACGGCCGTGACCTGGAGGCCAGAAGCGAAATGATGCTCGCCGCCCTTTACGGTGGCGTGGCCCTGGCGAACGCCGGTGTCGGCGCCTGTCACGCCCTCTCCTATCCCCTGGGCGCCGTATTCGGTATCGGCCACGGGATCGGAAACGCGCTTCTGATCCCCTACGTGGTGCGCCACAACTGCCAGGCCAGCCCCGAACGCTACGCGGCGGCTGCCGAGCTTCTGGGCTACCCCCAGGATGAAAAGGAACCCCTTCCAATAAGGGCTGAGCTCTGCGCAGACGTGCTCGAGGAATTCGTCTTCGACCTGGACTTGCCGGCGACCCTTGATGAACTGGACGCGGGGATTACCCCGGAAGATTTCGGGGAGCTGGCCAAGAAAGCCATGGCCGTATCGCGCCCCATGGAGAACAACCCGAGGGAAATGACCGAAAAAGATTGCGTGAACATCTACAGGGAGGCGATGGAATAATGCCGGGCTTTGAACTCTTTGACCAGAAGGAAATCGATGCCGTCACCGACGTGCTGAAGCGGAAGATCGTCCACAGGTATTCCTTCCAGGACATCCGGGAGGGGATCTATAGAGTGGCCGAGTTCGAACAGGCCGTGGCCGAAAAGGCCGGTGCGAAACACTGCCTTGCCGTCAGCAGCGGTTCGGCGTCCCTCTATGTCGCCATGCGTGCTGCCGGAGTGGGGCCGGGTGACGAGATCATTACATCACCCTTTACCTTTATCGCCAGCGTGGAAGCCATTCTCGAGTGCGGAGCGGTGCCGGTGCTCGCGGAGATCGACGAAAGCCTCAACCTTGACCCTGCTTCCGTCAAGGCATGGATCACCGACAGGACAAAGGCCATCATGCCGGTGCACATGTTCGGAGCCGCCGCCGACATGGACACCTTCAGGGAGATCTGCGACGAATACGGCCTCCACCTTTTCGAGGACTCCTGCCAGGCCATGGGCGCCACCTACAAGGGGCGCTCAGTCGGGACCATCGGCGAATGGGGAACCTACAGCCTCGATCCCTACAAGCTTTTGACCGTCGGTGAAGGCGGCCTGATCCTGACCGATGACGAAGAACTCTACGACAGGGCGCGTTTCTACCATGACCACGGGCACATGCATGATGCAGGCATCCCCCGCGGCGCCGAAGGCAAGGCCTGCCTGGGGTTCAACTTCCGGATGAGTGAGATCCAGGGGGCTCTCGGCCTCGTGCAGCTTGAAAAACTCGACGGGGCCATTGAAAAGCTCAGATCCAACAAGAAAAAAATCCTCGACGGCATCAAGATGCCCGAAGACGTCCAGTTGCGGGACCTTCCCGACCGTGAGGGCGAAATCGCGACGCAGCTCGTTTTCCTGATGCCCGACGCTGAAAGCGCCAGGGCGTTCCAGAAGGCGGCCGGCGATGCCGGGGCCCCCTGCGGGATCCTCTCGGGCAACACCTGGCACTACGCACGCCACTGGCAGACCCTTCGAGAAGGGACCTATTACAGCAGGCTCCGCTGCCCCTACGACTGTCCCTACGCCGATGAGATCCCGACCTACCGTCCCGTGGAGTGGCCCCAGACCCATGACATCCTCGACCGGGCCGTGGTCTACGGGATGGACATCTTCATGGACGATCTCAAGATCGAGCGGATGCGAAAGGCCATACAGGCCGGATTCAGCGCGGCGTTTTAGGGCGATGAAGGCAGAACGCGGCGGGGCTGACACAAAAAGAGGACGCTCGAAGGGCCCCGCCACAGTTTTTGTCCTGTCCGACGGCATCAGGGGGCACGAAAATCAGTCCCTCGGGGTCGCCTCCCGGCTTGAAGACTTCGGGGCCATCGTCTATACCTTTGGGATTCCCCGTCTTTTGGGATACCGCCGCTTCAAAAGCCTCAAGGTGACATCGAGGCGGCTCGTGCACAAAAATGCTGTGCAGTGCATTAAGTGGCTTGAATCAAGCGGAGGCAAAGACCTTCTTGAAAAGATAAAAGGCCGTCTTCAAATGACCGGGGTCGATGGGAAAGATGTCTTGTTTCTTTCTGCCGGAAGCTCGGCGGCTCCATATTGCCTGGCTCTTGCCTGCGTGACGGGGGCAAAAAGCTGCACCGTGATGACTCCCTCCGTACTGGGGACGAAGCCCTTTGACTTCGCCGTCGTGCCGGAGCACGACCAGCCCGGCGCTTCGGAGAACGTCCTGGCCACCCTGGGTGCCCCGAACCGGATACGTCCGGAGCTTCTGGAAAGGGAAAAGGCGATTCTCGAAAGGCGTTTCCCGCCCCGCCGGCGGAAACGATGGGGCGTGCTCCTCGGAGGGGACGACAAAAACTACCACGTCAGCCCGGAATGGGCCGAAAGCCTGATGAAAATCCTGCTGGAAAAAGCCCGGATCGCCAATGTCGATGTCTACGTTACGACGTCTCGGCGCACTTTGCCGGAAACGGAACGCGCCTTGGCGCAGGCGGCAGGCGGAGATCCGAATGTCCCGATGCTTCTTTTGGCTTCTGAAGACGACTGGAACCCCGTACCGGGAATGCTCGGTCTTTGTGAACGGATCCTGTGCACCGAGGATTCCGTCTCGATGATCTCGGAGGCCGCCACGGCGGGGCGAAGGCCGATCGTGCTTGGCGTCCCGCGGAAGAACAAAGTCGCCGCCCATGTCGCGAAAATAGTTGCCCTTTTTGCCGAAAAGGAGTTCTGCAACAAAGGGAATGTTTTCGGCGTACCGAGGTTCGAGCGGATGATAGAAACC
>JBNGCT010000122.1:0-3464 GCA_049974965.1 Thermovirgaceae bacterium | reverse complement strand
CCCCGAAAATGTTCCTGGAAACGGATTCCACGCCTCCCGTAATCCGTGACAGGGGCCTCTCCATGGAACACCTCCCTTCTCATGAGCCGGCGGGGCTCAACGGCAGCGGATCACCTGTAATCGTCCCTGGCAGGGTAAAAGGCATCTATAACGCGGCAGAAGGTTATTCCCGTGGCCCGGTGCGGCACTCCCCCGGGAAGCACGAGAACGGAACCCGGCTCAAGGGTCCACGTCTTGTCACCAGACCTGATTTCCAGGGTGCCCTCGATGACGTTCACCACCTGCTCGTGTTCATGAGAGTGCTCCGGCAGGACGGCGCCTTTTTCGATCTCCCACCAGGCCATGGTCATGTTGCCCGAGTGGGCGAACTTCCCCTTGACGCCCGGCACCACTTCCCTCGCCTCGAAAGCATTCATGTCCATCTTGCTGATCATTTGCCTTCCCCCTTCGACAGGACCGATTCCGCGATTCCGGCATACCCTTCGCATGCCGACACCAGCTGTTCGATCTCAATATATTCATCAACCACGTGAGCCAGTTCTTCCCGGGAAGGGCCGAAGCCCACCGTTGGAATCCCGGCTTTTCCGGCATAGTAGCTCCCGTTGGTGCAGAAGGAATAACGGGATATCCCCGGGTCCAGTCCGGCGGACCTGAGTCCCGCCAGCGCCATCCGGACAAAGGGATGGCCTTCCTCGAACAGCCAGCCAGGGGCGAAGCGTTCCGCCCTGATGGTTTCCCCCGTGTAGCATTTCGCGCTTTCGGCGGCGATATACGCATCGGCTTTCAGCTTGGGCTCGAAGGCCGCCACACCCCTGACGATCCGCCTGATTTGTGCCAGGACCTGATCCTGCGTCTCCCCTGCCAGAAGCCTGCGGTCAAAGGTCACCCGGCACCTGTCCGGGATGACGCTCGCTCCCGGATAGGGCAAGGAAATGATGTCCGTCACCTCGAGAATCCCCTCCCCGAGGAAGGGGTGTGTATGCGGAATAAACTCCTTCTCCACGTTCAAAAGCAGCGGCAGCATCGTCTTGATGGCATTGAGCCCCACCGAGGGGTTCGAGGAATGGGCCGATTTCCCGTAGGTCTCCATGACGATCTCCGCCCGCCCCCGCTGACCGCGCATGAGGCTGAGCCCGGAAGCCTCCCCGATGACGACGTAATCAGGAGAGGTCAAATTCGCGATGGATTCCGATGCGACTCCCTCGAAGCACTCTTCGTGAACGCTTCCGGCGACGATGAGTTCCCCCCGGAGCCTCTTCCCCTTTGCCCTGAGAAGATCGGCGGCAATAACCATGGCCGCCAGGGCGCCTTTCATGTCCGACGTGGCGCGCCCCCAGACCCGGCCCTCGGACACCTCGGCTCCGTAGGGGTCTCGGCTCCAGGCCTCGCGGTTTCCAACGTCGACGTGATCCATGTGCCCCTCGAAAAGAACCCGCGGACCGCCCTCGGCGAAGATCATGCGCCCGATCACGTTCCCGTAGTGATCCATCTCTACCTGGTCGAATTTCAGGGACCGCATCGTCTCGGCGACGAGGTGGGCCACCTCGCCCTCATCACCGGAAAGGCTCGGCCTGCTGACCATTTCCCTGCAGAATTCTATCAATTCGTCCTTGCGCTTCTCGTCTTTCATCGTATCCCTCCTCCGGCCCGGGGAATGCGCCCTTCACCAAGACATGGAGGCCTTTTTCAGAATATCATGCCATGCTGTAGATTTCTTCCCCCCCTCTCCAGGTGGACCTGACGCGTACTCTCCCGAGGTCCTCAGGTCCCATGGACCAGGGGTCATCCTCGAGGACGACGAAATCGGCCAGTTTCCCGGTCTCAAGGGTCCCGAGCGATCTGCCGGCCCCAAGGGAAACCGCGGCGTGGGCGGTATAAAGCGCCATGGCCTCATCCAGGGTCAGCTTCTGCTCTGGGTACCAGCCGCCTTCGGGGGTCCGTTCCCTGGCCCTCACCCTGTTGACGGCCGATTCTATCCCCAGCCATGGGTTCGGGAGAGCCGCAGGACAATCGGAACTGCCCGTAATGAGCACTCCGTCCCGGGCCAGGGACTTCCAGGCGTATGCATCCACCAGATGCTCGGCAGGGATGCCGTACTCGGCTATATCGATCTCGTCGGCCACAAAGCGGGGCTGGATGTCTCCGATGAGCCCCAGCGAGGCCATTTTCTTCCTCTGCCAGCCGCGGACGATGTAACAATGCAGGATCCGGTGGCGCAAAAACGGCCGCGGGCAGGCGTTCATCACCGCCTCGAAGGTGCCGAGGACCTGTTCCATCGCCCGGTCACCCACGGTATGCACCGCGACCTGCACCCCCTGTCTCTGGGCCTTGAGGAAGATTCCCTTGAGTTCTTCGTCGGAATAATTGAGGCTTCCGCGGTGCCCCGGGGCGTTCTTGTAATCGAATGACATGGCTCCCGTCTGCGCGCAGAACCCTCCGTCGGCGAATATCTTGAGCCCCCCGAACCGAAGCATGTCGTCGCCGAAAAAGGACCGCATCTGTTGCCCCGGCAGTTCGTTGAAATGGATGGTCACCCGCTGGAGCTGTTTTTGCATCCTTCTGAGGTCCTGGTAGGCGCCGAAGGTTTCGGTGATGCCGAGATGGACGGCGGACGTGGTGTTGAAGGATGTCAGCCCGTAAGATGCAAACTCCTTCATGCATGCGGCAAGAGTATCAAGGTGGCTGTCACTCGTCCCCTCTTCGGCATGCTGGGCCGACGCGACCCTGTCAGCCCCGCTTTCAAGGATGACACCCGTGGGTTCCCCTGTCGCGTCACATTCCACTCCTTCCGTACGCCCTTCGGGCACCAGCAATCCGGCCCGCCTCAGGGCTTCGGTGTTCACACAATGGGCATGAAAACAGACGCGGGTGAGAAAAACGGGGTTTCTGATTTCATCCAGATCCTGCCGTGTCGGCAGGCGCTTTTCCTGCAGGAGCGAGTGGTCAAACCCCATGCCCCGGATCCATTTGTCTTTTGAATGGTCCTTCGCACGGGCCTTCAGTTTGTCGACGATCTCGGGGATGCTTCGGCACTCGGAAAGGTCGACGGCCTGTTTTCCTTCGGCGTAAGCCGCAAAATGCACATGAGTGTCAATCAGCCCTGGAATGACCCGCCGTCCCTGAAGGTCCACCTTTTCGGCCTCCGGTGCAAGAGGATGGCCGGCGACTTCCCAGACGGTCCCCACTTCGACGATCCTGTCACCGCCAACCAGCATCGCCTCGGCGCGCTGGCCTGACCCGTCCATGGTCGCGAATTTCCCGTTCGTAAAAAGCGTGTATTTCATGGCGCACCTCCAGGTCCTCTGATTTTCTCCAGGCTCTTTTGACTTCTTGTCCGGGCATGAACGCGGCACGCCTGGTTTTCTTATTGTACACGGGAATCGGGCCGGTGTTGCAATACATGTTCCCGGCATATGTTTTTCTCAATACCTCGAGAAAGTCATCAAGTGAAGACCCTCGCCGAC
>JBNGCT010000121.1:0-3538 GCA_049974965.1 Thermovirgaceae bacterium | reverse complement strand
CCCGTCGACCGTGACGGAATTCCAGGATCGGATGCTCTTCAATGAGCTTCATTCACCGCTCCCCTCCTTGGTTAATATTTTGGGCATCTGGTTATAAAGTCATTCAGAACCAGAGAATGCAGATTCGCCTCCTTTCACGGGAAACAAGTGCTTCCCGTCATGTTTAAAATTTCACGATTGCGCTCACAAATTTATGAACAACAGTACATATCATACTACAGACTTGAAAAATATTCCTCATCTGTTTATTTTTCAGGAATACGGGGCGCTGTACTGCCGGCGGTCCCGATGTCGGGACCGCGAAAATAGCTTGCTCCGAGAGCCAGAGGCGAAAGGGCCTCATTTTTTCGAAAACAGCCGATCATGGCAACGGAAAGGCCGGAAACGGGTCCCTTCTCCCATGAAAGGGCGTTTTCCGCCGAATCCTTTATGACGGGGAAAGCCGTTATGTTCTCCCCCACAAAAATCGTTGTTTTCAGGTCCTTTCGGCCGATCATTGAAGGGAGGTCGGCAGGAGCCAAAAACGCGCTGTCCCGGATCGTTTCAACCAGGCCCTCTGATGAACGACGGTAGATCGCGGCGAAGACGCCGTCAGATCGGGCCCGCAAAACGGGAACCACCGTGAGGTTTTTGAGAAGGAAAGGGTATGCCATGGCAAAAAGCGTCGGCACTCCGACAACGGGCTTGCCAAGGGCGTAAGCAAGGCCGGTTATGTAGGAGAGACCGACCCGTATCCCGGTGAAATACCCGGGGCCTGTTGTTATGGCGAAAATGTCGACATTCCGGATATCCCTGGAGGATTCGGCGAGCAGGTTGTCTAAAAGGGCGGGAAGGTGGCCCGATTGTCGTCGGCCCAGGTCAAGGGTCACCTCTCCTACGGCCCTTTGAGTTTCGACAAGGCCTATTGTTGTCCACCCGGTGCTACAGTCAAGCCCCAAAACCATTGTCATCAGAGGATGCTCCATTCTGTCCTGAGGTGTTCCCTGCATTGGGCCAGACGATCGCAGGCCTGCTTCCCAAGGCACCTGAAGGAAAGCAAAAACGTCATATCCCCGCGTTCGCCATCCATCGTTACGGAATCACCGTTCCTGCGTTGAAAGTCGATTTGCCACAGGTCGTTTCCCGGCGGGTGCTTCCAGCGTTCACCCCATTCGACAATGGTAATGAAACCCGCCTGCTGATAATCAAAAAGCCCGATATCGTACCCGTCGGTTTCGCAAAGCCTGTAAAGGTCGGCATGAGCGATTGGCATGTTTCCTTCATATTCGTTGACCAGGGTGAAAGAGGGGCTTCTGACCGAGGTGACGTCGAAATGCGCGGCGAATCCCCTCGCAAAAACGGTTTTGCCGCTGCCAAGTTCTCCTGAAAGAAGAATGCACAAGCCCGGGAAGGCGAAACAGGCCGCTTCCCTTCCCAGATCGTAGGTGTTTTTCTCGGTTTTCGATTCAATGCTGAAAACCAAGGGGGCTGGCTTTTTGTTGTTTCCTGTCATTGGACCTTCCTGAAAGGATGGTTCCCGCAGGAGTTCCTCAAGCCCTTGAGGCATTCGGGGATTCCATCGGCGATCTCCGTTGCCAGCAGGCCGTCAAGGCCTTTTTTCTCGCCCAGTACGGCGCCTGTTTTCGAATGAACGAAAGCCGCGAGAACGGCGGCGTCGAAGGTGTCAATGCCCGAGGCGAGCATCGCGCCGATAACACCGCTCAGGACATCGCCGGAACCCGGCACGGACAGGCAGGGATGATCCTCGCCGATCACAGCCCTTCTCGAGCCCGAAACTATGATTGTTCCTGCACCCTTGAGAATCACCGTTCCCCATCGGTTTGCAAGGGTTTCCGCCGTGTGAAGCCGTTGGGACGCCACTTCAGAGGGGATTTTGCCGGCAAGGGCCGCTGCCTCCCCTTCATGGGGTGTCAGGATTGCATTTGTCCGCTTGCCAAGGGCTTCTCCCATGTCTGCGAGACATCGGAGGGCGTCGGCGTCGATACAGGTCGGCAATGTCGTGGATTGCCATATCCTTTTGACGAGACCGCATGTTGCCTCCGATTTTGCGATTCCGGGACCTGCGACGATGGCTGATGCCTTTTGCCCCCATTGTTCCATGGCACTGTCGTAGGCCTCCGGCAACAAAAAGCCGTCTTGGGATGGTGCTCTGCAATGGATCGCTTCCGGCAGGTAATCCGTCGGGTTGAAGAAGGCGTTTTCAGGTGAAACGAGAACCACGATGCCGGCCCCTGCCCGCAGGGCGCCCCGGGCCGCCAGCAGAGGCGCACCTGTGTACAGCCGTGACCCTCCAAAAACAAGGACCGCTCCGCGCCTGCCCTTGTGGGTGAAGCTGTCCCTTTGCGGCAGAATGGAAGACGCCCAGTCACCGCCCGGAAGGAAGGTGTCTGTTTCCCGCGGGAGAATTTTCGACGGTGAAACGCCGATGTGGCCTGTTTCAATATGCCCGGAATAGGCACGTCCCGGCATGACGAAAAGGCCTGTTTTGGGTGCGAGGAAGGTGACCGTTGAAAGAGCCCTTGCCGCAATACCCGGTACTTCTCCGGTAGATGCATCTACGCCGCTGGGGACGTCAAGGGCGGTCACGGGTTTTCCGGAGCTGTTGAAAAGTGAAATAACGCGTTCGATTTGCCCCCTGGGGGCGCCTCTTGCTCCAGTGCCGAGAAGGCCGTCGACAAGGACTTCGGCTGATGCCAGAATCTGTGTGATCGCCTTGTCTGAAAGATCTTCCGTGTTTTCCGCGTGAATGCCCGATCGACGAAGGATGGACAATTGTTCCGCCGTGGATTCCGCCAGATTGTCCTGATTTGCTGCCATCAGGATTTTCGGCTTTACGTCGTGTAGAAGCAGCTGGCGGGCGAGCGCCAGTCCATCTCCACCATTGTTGCCACCGCCGCAGGCGATGACGACTCTCGAGAATTCGCCGTGAAAACGGATGATGTGTTCAGCCGCGGAACGTGCGGCGTTTTCCATGAGAATGCAGCCGGGGATCAAAAGATCCCCCACGGCTTTCCTGTCGGCTTCGCGCACCCGGGAAGCATCGTAAAGGAACACGTCTATTCCCCCTCAAGAATAACGACGGCGATGGCGTAATCGCCGTCGTGGCTGAGGGAAACATGGGCTTTCGTTGCCCCGAGCTCTTCCAGCAGAACGCCTGCCGGTGTTTCCCAGAACAGGATGGGTCCCTCGGCGGTGCGTTCTATCGACACGTTTTTCAGCCCGACTTTCCCGATACCCCATCCTCCGGCCTTGGCAAAGGCCTCCTTGGCGGCGAAAGACGCTGCAAAATGCTGTACGGCATTTTTTTTGCCTTTTGCATAGGCCCTTTCCCTTTCTGTGAAAACGCGCTCCTCGAATCCCTGACGACCGAGACAGGCGGCGATTCGGGAAACGTTGCACAGATCGATTCCGACTCCCTTTATCATGAGGCCTCCTTGAGCAAAAGGACGAAAAAACTCAAAAATCATTATACATGACGAGGAAGGGATGAAAAAAACGGTTGCAGGTTCTATAAAAAAGGTGTCCCTCGCGAGGGACA
>JBNGCT010000120.1:0-3565 GCA_049974965.1 Thermovirgaceae bacterium | reverse complement strand
CCGATGCGGGTGACTTCCGAGCCCGTTCCTGCCGTCGTCGGAAGCATGACCGTGGGCAGACCCGGTTTCGGGACCTGGTTGACGCCCACGAAGCTTTTGGCAGGCATGTCGTTCTTTGCGAGAAGGGCCGCCACCTTCGTGACATCCATGGAACTCCCGCCCCCAAGCCCGATCAAAACATCCCAGGGGCCGTCCTTGACCCGCGAAGCCACCTGCTCCGTCAATTCAAGGGGCGGTTCGGGCTCCACGGCATCGAAGAAACCGGGGTTCATCCCCGCTTCTTTCAGCACGTCAAGCACCTGCTGTAAAATTCCCGCCCCAGCGATCCCGGGATCGGTGATGACGAAGGGACGGGAACACCCCAGATCGGCGATCTGCCCCGGCAATTCCAGATGTATTCGCTCTCCAAGCAATAGAGCCGGCGGTGAGTAAAAGGCAATCTGTTTCATTCCGGTCTGACACCTCCAATGTGCGGATCGGGATTTTCCCGCAGGACCTTGGGATCATACCGCCCGGCCAACTCGCAGCAGGCGAGGAGGGCCTCCTGCATGCTGACGGGATTGGCGATACCCTTCCAGGCGATGTCGAAAGCCGTGCCGTGATCGACCGAGGTGCGGATAAAGGGAAGGCCCAGGGTCACGCTGACGGTTTTGTAAAAATCATAAGTCTTTGCGGCGATGTGCCCCTGGTCGTGATAGAGGGAGATCACGCCATCGAATTTCCTGTCGAGAGCCATGTGAAAGACGCTGTCCGCCGGCACGGGTCCGGTCACGTCTATTCCCGCCTTTTTCGCCTGCTCGACACCGGGTATCAAAAACCGCGCTTCCTCGTCGCCGAAGAGGCCGCCGTCGGAGGCATGCGGGTTGAGGGCCGCCAGCGCCAGCCTGCGGTCCTCGATGCCCAGGGAAGCCAGGCAACGGTCGGCGAGTCGGATGGAACGGACAATCCCCTCCACGGAAAGCCCCTCGATCATCGATTTGAGGGATTCATGCCTGCTGTGGAAAAATATCCGCATGGCGTCCACGAGGAACATGGTGACGCTGTCGCGGCTTTCGGAAAGTTCCGCGAGCATCTCAGTGTGCCCGATGTAATGGTACCCCGCCTTCTTGAGGGCCTCCTTGTTGATCGGCGCCGTGGCGATTCCCCTCACAAGGCCCCTGAGCGCGAGGTCCACGCTTTTTTCAATGCAAGCTGCGGCACAGCGGCCGCCGAGTCCGGAAACCTTTCCGACGGCAAGATCCCCGATGTCTTTCACGATCCCGAGGTCCACCACGGGGATGGACGAAGGGTTCCCCCCGATTTTTCCCCCCTCCGGGTCCACCGGTTCGAGGGAAAGCGACAGCCCCAGCCGTCTCTTGACGGCTTCCAGCACCCTCAGGTCGCCCACGAGAAGGTAGTTCCCGCATTCGGCGACACTTTCGGCCTCCAGGCTCTGCAGGACGATCTCAGGTCCCACCCCGGCGGGATCACCCATGGTTATGGCAATTGGCGGCTGACTCATTCCGATTCCTCCTGTCGCAACCATTGTAGCGCCTTGTACAGGCCGTCCCGGCCGCCGACGAGTCCTCCCTTTGTAACCACCTTCAGCCCGTCGCTGGCGGTTCCCCTGATCCGGCCCCCCATCATCAGGGGGGCGAGCTCTGCAACAGGTTCGAGGAAGTCCGCTCCCAGCAGGTCGAGAAAACTCATCGCCGTGTCCCCGCCGGAGAGGATGAGGCCGCAAAGGTCGCCCCCAAGCTCCTGCATGACGGAAAGCCCCACTTCGGCAAGCCGGTTCACCACTTCGTCCTCCCTGCCTTGGAGGACGGGGCCCTCCGGCTGGAGGACCAGGCAGTCCGTCTTTTCCCTCTGCAGCCGGGCGACAAAGGCCGCGGCGTCCGTGACGACCTCTCCCGTATCCCGCCCGGGGGCAAAGCGGAATCTGGAAACATTGAGCTTCCCGCCCAGATACTCGAGCTGTTCGCAGGTGACACCGGAGGTGCTGCCGATAACGGCCAGGGCTGTTTTCCTTTTCCCCGGAGCCAGGGTGTGGTAGACATACGCGGCGGTGAAGGGTCCGGGGTCAACGGGGATGAATGTGACGGCAAGGGATGCTGCGGCCTCGGCGATCGCCTCGATGTCACTGTCGCTTTGCGCGTCGGCGACGATGATCCTGTTCTCTGCAGCCTTTCGGCCCAGATCTCCGGCAATCTTCCCGGCCCCGAGTCTTACCGTTTCCATGGGAAGCCGGGCCACCGGGTAAAGCCCCTCGAAATACCGCGGGACATAACTCGCAGAAATGGGCCAGACGGGATCTTTCGCCACCTCCGTGCGTTCGAGCAGGGAACCGTTGAGCAATTGGTACCCCCCTATGGTGGTTCTTCCGGAAGCCGGGTAGGCCGGTACGACCAGGGCGACGGCCCCGGGGCGGTGCTCGAGAAGGCAGGCCGTCTCCGCCAGGAGATGGCCCCTGAGGGTGGTGTCGATTCGCTTCGCAAGCCGCCGGTCGGAACCGGCCCGTCCAGCGAGGGAGTCCACCCGGGTCCGTGCCCCTTCGGCATCGAGACACCGCGTGTTGAGGTTCACCACCAGGACCCGGGACGGTCCCGGTTTTTCGGTACCGTCGCCGCACTTCCAGTTCACCTGCAGCGTCGGCGAACATCCCCTGGCCTTCAACAGGATGGACTGCACCGAAGAGCCGGTGAGGTCGTCGCAAAAAACCGTAAAAGCCGTATTTTCCTGTCCCATCGCATGTTCACCCGGTTTTTCCTTCTGGCAGGCGGGAAAAGAACGGGGTGGGAGAGAAAACCCGCCCCGTTCTTTCAACCTGTGCTGCTGTTTTGCTGTACCCTGCCGGACCCTACAGACGCGGCCAGACGGCCCGTACGCTTTCCTTGAAGTTGTTGTAGGATTCGATGACCTCAGCTGTAAAGGCGTCTTTCTCGGCTTCCTCGGCGTAATACTTCTCGGCTTCCGCCAGAAATGCATCCTCGATGGCCTTGGGAAGGGGATGGATTTCAAGTCCGGTTTCACGGAATTTTTCCAAAGCCTCCAGGTCAGCCTTTATGGCCTTCGCGTAATAGGTATAGGCTTCTTCCTTCCATGCCGCCTCAATGATGTTCTGCAGGTCTTCGGGGAGCTCATCCCATACTTTCTTGTTGAAGAAGTAGGGATTCCACTCGTAGGGGTGACGGACGGGGGAAAGATAGATGTACTTGCCCGCTTCCTGCATCCCCATGGTCCAGTTGACGGCCGGGCTTGCCACTTCGTATGCGTCGATGACGCCACGGTGCATGGCCTCGAAAACCTCGCCCACCGGCATGAGTGAACAGGCGGCACCCAGTCTGTCGAGGATCGCCGCGCCGTCACCGGCGGAGCGGATTCTCAGGCCCTCCAGGTCGGCCGGGGTTTCCAGGGGTTTGTTGGTAACCAGGAAGACCTCAGGCGGCGCCAACTGGCCTGCCCCGTTGATGATTTTCACGTTGTAATCCTTGAGCATCTTCTCGACGAGCTCGTGGCCGCCGCCTTCCAGCATCCACACCATGGTCTCGCTGGGCGACATCCCGCCGGGTTTGGCGGTCAGGAT
>JBNGCT010000119.1:0-3566 GCA_049974965.1 Thermovirgaceae bacterium | reverse complement strand
GAAAAGCCGCGGCTTTTCGCAATCAAGTGATCAAGGAGAAAGGGTTCCTTTGGGGAGGTTCTGGCATGACTGGTGATAAACCGCCGGAATATGCGGTCTACATACTTTTGAAAGCCCCGCCGGAAGGGGCTGAAGAGAGGATCCTGGGGGCTTTGCAATACCTTCAGGGGCGTTCGACTCTCGCGGAAATGTCTTCATTTTACGAAATATCTGAACGCATTAAAGACAAAAAGGAGGATGCCATCGCTCTTGTCTGCAGGCTTCAGACAGATCTTTCGCCCGAGGCTTTCGCTGAATTTATAAACTCTGTAAAAAAACGCATGGAAGAAAAAGCTTCAATACGGGAATATTCAGGCTTCCTCTGGATAAAAATCCTGTTCCATGAACACTCAGGGAAATTCCCGGGAAAGCAGGATCCGTGCCCTGAAATGACGGAAGGATCTCCCTGGTGGGTCCCGCTGAAGGAGATCGCAAAAGGGTTCATTCCGCCCGGCTTTTCCGGCAGGACAGCGGGTGAACTGGCCGAGACCGTCCCGGAAGGGGTCCTGACAAAGGCAAAAAAAACCCACGGTTTTTCAATGGAGCGGGATATTCAACTTGGAAAACCAAGAGTATCCCTGAGCCTGAGCCGTGTCGGCGTGACCAACCTGGAACGGATCATCCGGCTTGAAAGAAAGGGCCACCGGTCACTTTTTTATGCGCAGATGGATCTTTTCGCTTATCTTGACCGGAAACATGCCGGTGTCCACATGTCACGTTTCAACGATGACATAGAAAGGCTTGTCGAAGAGATTACCCTTGAGTCATCAAGCAGTATCGAGGCCGTTGCCGAACGTCTTGCGAGGAGAATTGTCCAGAGCCAGCACGCCTCCCGGTCAAGGGTGAATATCCGGGCAAAATTCCCACTGAAAAAACTCACCCCGATTTCCGGGAAAAAGGTGGAAGAACTATATACCTTCATCGGCATTGCTGCGTGTCACGGGGGGGCAGTAAAGATGGTCATCGGTGTTGAAGTCGAGGGTATGACCACCTGTCCCTGCGCCCAGGACATGGTCAGGAGTAACTCGGTGAAGCTTTTGACCTCCAGAGGATACGCTGCCGAAGAGGCCAAGAGAATCGTAGACCTTCTGCCGACGGTTTCTCACAACCAGCGGGGTCGCGGCACACTGCTCCTGGGGACAAACCGATCCCTGGCCGCGGAGCAGCTTGTTCATCTTGTCGAAGCATCAATGAGCTCCGAGACCTACGAACTGCTCAAGCGGCCCGATGAATTTTACGTCGTGAACAAGGCGCACAAAAACCCGATGTTTGCCGAGGATGTGGTCCGGGAAGTCTTCAGGAACCTCGTCGACATGTATCCCGATTTGCCTGACGAGACCTTCGTCCTCGCCAGACAGGAAAATCTCGAGAGCATTCATCAGCACAATGCCTTTGCCGAGCGTTCTGGGACCCTAGGGGATATTCGCTCGGAGCTGTCGGGGCGTCTGCCCCAAAAACGGCAGCCAACGCTGGAAGAATGGCTGGGAGCCTGAGAGTCGGGGGATTGTCCGGGGCGCTTTCGATTATTGAGTTCCTTGATATGGCGTCACGTCTTTTCGGTGGATGATGACTGAAGAGGTTGCCGTTTCCCAAACCTGCACCGCGTAAAGAGAGCAGTTCCTGAATTTAATCTTGTCGTCGAGCTCATTCCATATCCAGAGGGCGATGCGTTCGGCCGTCGGCTGGGAGATGACGTCGTTGAGATAGGCGTGGTCCAGGCGTGCCAGGATATTTTTTTCGACGAGATCCTTCAACTCGAGGAAATCCATGACCATCCCTTCCGCGCCCGGTGTCCCATCGAGGGTGATCCGCAACCGGTAGGTATGTCCGTGAAGAGCTTCGCATTTGCCATGGTATTCTTCAAGCTTGTGCGCGGCGTCAAAGGTAAATTCTTTGTACAGCTGCATTTGCGGCCCTCCTTGTCTTTGATCGGATTATAAGTCGGATTATAAGATTGAAGATGGTGTGTATTATAACCCATGGCCGGCCTTGCTCCCTGAGCGGTTAAAAACAAAAACGTGAAAAACTGAACTTGCAGAAAAGAGTGTTACGAATTATTATAATCGTAACATGTCTGGATCGGGAGGGATCTTCTTGTTCATTATAAGGCCGGTTCGTTTTTTGTTTGCCCTTATTGCCATGACCGTTTTCATTTTCCTGGTTTCCGGAGGGGTCGCATGGCCGGAAAGCTCCGCTTCCATTATTGTTACAGATGCATGGGGGCGAAAAGTGCCTGTCCCGGTGGAAGTGAGCCACGTCATCTGCTCCGGCCCCGGTTGCCTGAGATACTTGGTGTACCTGCAGGGTCTTGACCTTGTCGTCGGCGTGGATGATATGGAAAAAACCCGCTCCCGGTTTGATGCCAGACCGTATTTCCTTGCCCATCCGGAACTTCGTGACAAGCCGCTTTTTGGTGAATTCAGGGGGCATGACAATCCTGAGCTCATCGTGAACCTCGCCCCCCGGCCTGACGTCATTTTCAAGACCTATGGAGAAATGGGATACGACCCCGAAGAACTCCAGGCGAAGACGGGAATACCCGTGGTGGTTCTGAACTACGGGAATCTCACCTACGGAAGAAAGGACATGTACGAGGCTCTATCGATCATGGGAGAGGTTACCGGAAAGACAAAGCGGGCGCAGGAGGTCATCAAATTTTTTGACAGAGCCATTGGAGACCTTGACCAGCGAACGTCGGATATTCCGCGAAAGGAACGCCAGACCTGCTACGTCGGCGGGATCGCCCACAAGGGGCCGCACGGTTTTCCCTCGACGGAACCCTCATACCCTCCTTTCGTTTTCACCAATGCAAGGCATGTGGTGTTGGAGGGGATGACGGGGGAGAATCGCCTCCAGCAGGTCACCGTCTCTCGGGAGAAGCTCCTGGAATGGGACCCCGAATATATTTTCGTCGACCTGGCCACTCTCCAGGCGGGAAAAGAAGCAGGAGCTCTGGACCAGTTGAAAAACGAACCATGTTACCAGATTCTTTCCGCTGTGAGGGAAGGAAATGTGTACGGTGTGCTTCCTTTCAACTGGTACACCACGAACCATGGATCGGTACTCGCAAATGCCTATTTTGTGGGCAAGGTCCTTTATCCGGAGCGGTTTGAAGATTTGGACCCCGCTGAAATGGCGGACCAGATCTACGAGTTCCTTGTGGGGAAACCGGTTTTTGAGGAAATGGAGGGTCTCTTTGAAAACCTGGCCTTCACGAGAATCGACCTGGACAACTGGGACGAAAGCAACTGAGGAAAAAACTGGGTGAGGGGCGGCCCGAAGGGCCTGTTTCAGACCACGGGGGAAAGACATGCATCTTGAAGATGGTTCCGTTCCTGTCGCATATACGAAATATATCAGCGGCAAAATCGGCTTTCTGATTATCGGCCTGATCCTGCTCGGCGTGCTGGTGGTGATATCCGTTTCCGTTGGTTCCGTCAGGATCCCGGCCGCCGATGTCCTCAGGACGTTGATGCTGGGACATGTCTCCGATCGGCTGGATGTAATGATTTTCAACATCAGATTGC
>JBNGCT010000118.1:0-3630 GCA_049974965.1 Thermovirgaceae bacterium | reverse complement strand
GGCCTGTAGGGGATAATTGACCGGTTGCCATGAAGGGCTTGCACTCAAAGGGCGCCCCATGTGTGGGTGCCTTTTTTGTGTCTGTCCATAATACAGGAGGAAAATCAGCTTGATGAATGAAACAGGTACCATTGTTTTTGAAGGTATTGGGAAAGAACTGGCGCAGAGGCTCGAAAAACGGGGGTTCACGGAGTTTACTCCCGTCCAGGAAGAAGTTCTTAAACTTGAAGATCATAAAAAGGACATGATCGTCCGCGCCAAGACCGGTTCGGGGAAGACCCTGGCGTTTTTGCTTCCCTTGTATGACGAGGGGAGACTGGAAAAGGGGCTTGCCCGTGTTCTCATTTTGTCACCCACGCGGGAGCTCGCCCAGCAAACCGCGCAGGAAGCAAGATGGCTGGCTCGCGGACAGGATATCCAGATTGCCACGCTTGTAGGTGGCATGGATATGTCCACGCAGATTCGGGATCTCAGAAAAGGTGCCTCCGTCATTGTCGGGACACCGGGCCGGATGCTGGATCACGTGAAGAGAGGGACCCTGGAGACTTCGGAAGTTCACACCGTCGTGCTTGATGAAGGTGACCAGATGCTCGACATGGGTTTCAAAGAAGAGCTTGAGGCCATCCTCGATTCAGCGGGATCACGTGAGCGTACATGGCTTTTCTCGGCCACCATGCCCCCCCAGATGCGAAAACTCCTCAGGAAATACCTTGCTGAACCGCGATTTCTTTCCCTGGTGGAAGAAGGACAGCAGCATTCGGAAATCAAACACAAGGTCTATCAGGTTCCCCAGAGGAAAAAAATTGAAGGACTGATCAACGTCCTGCTTTGGGAGAAACCGGAAAAAGGGTTGATTTTTTGCCATACCAAGGCGGAGACGGCGGACATTTCGCGACGTCTCTCTGAAGAAGGTTTTGCGGCTCGTTGCCTTCACGGGGACATGAGCCAACGGGAGCGGAACACTACGATGTCTGCCTTTCGCAACGGCCACATCTCTTTGCTCGTGGCCACCAATGTGGCTGCGCGGGGACTCGACGTACCGGAGATCGAAAAGGTCTTTCAGTACGGTTTGCCCGACGACATGGAGACTTTCACGCACAGGAGCGGCAGAACAGGCAGGGCTGGTGAGGAAGGCGAAAACGTTGTCATTATCTGCCCCCGCGATGCATCCAAATTCAGAGGTATGCTCCGGCGAACGTCGATTGAAGCGGAATGGTTCAAAGTACCCGATGGAGACGAAATAAAGAGGAAGCATCGTTTCGAGAAACAGCGCGGCTTCTTTGCAGACACAGGGACCGATCCTTCCGAGGATATCCGTGGCTGGGCAAGGAAACTTCTCGAGGAGGAGTCGGCCGAAGCACTTGTTTCAAGGCTTCTTGAGGAAATTGACAGGACTGTGCCGGGCGGGTACGAACTCAGGAGCGAACTCGAGAAAGACCTTTCCAGGAAAAATACGGGGAAGAGGGATTCCGCGTCCTCGGGACCGAAAAAACGGAACAGGGTCTCGCGTGGTTCCTGCACACCTGTCAGACTTGGTCTTCTTCCTTCAAAGGAATGGAACGTCGGAAGGGTCCTGAGCGGTATTTGCAATGCCCTTGATGTGAGTAGCAAGGATGTGGCGAAAATAGACATTCAGGGCGATTCTGCGAAAGTGGAGCTTTTGCCTGAGGCTTTGGGGAAATTCAATGCCGATTCACGGTCCCTGCAAAAATGGGGATTCGTCAAAGAGGGAGTCTCAAGGCAGGGGAACCAACGGTCCTTCCAGAAACATGGGAAAAGAGAACAGCGCCGTACCGTCAAAAAACGAATGGACAAACAAAAGATTTATTGATTCAAACTTCCGCGACACCTTTCTTTTCTCTTCTGAATTGAAAGGCAACACCAAAAAGAGCCGCCAGGGGAATCGTCAGCAACAAACCGGCAGTCCCGGCGAGTCCCCTGACAATTTCCTCGGCTACCGCCGGGTTGTTCAAAAGGGCCAGTGGAACAGGTTCTGCTTCGGTGATCAGGAGTGAAAGTACAAGGGAGTTCCCAAAATAGGCAAAAATCAAGGTATTGACCATACTCCCGAGGATTTCCTTTCCAACGTTCAAACCAGCCTGAAACAGGTCTGCCTGTGGCATGTCCGGATTGTAATCTTTCATCTCTGCCATGGATGACGTTATGGAAATGGCCACATCAAGCACAGCTCCGGATGCTCCGATGATTATGGAGGACAACAATATCCCCCTGAGCTCGAGTTCAGGCAAGGTCGACGCGAGAAGCGATCCGCTTTCCGTCGAAAGGCCCGACAAATCCAGCAGCATGACGGAGAACCATCCGAAAAAAAGCGCCGAGGCGCATCCTCCCAGTGCCCCCGTAAAGGCCGATGCCCAGCAACTTTTCCTTCTCAGCACAAGGACGACCGTGATCAGCGCAATACCTGCTACGACAGCTACCGTCAACAGCTGTGGTGAATACCCTTTAAGCAGCCCCGGGAGCAGAACCTTGACGAGGATGACGAAAGAAAAAAGCAGGGCGAGCAATGCCCGTATACCGGCACCTCCGGCGACAAGGCAGAAAAAGACGACCGAAGCCACCAGAATGCCGACGAGGATCGGCGCCCTGAAGAGATCGGTTATGAAATAGACTCGATTCCCGTCCTCGTAGTCATTGAAGGAAAGGACATAATTTCGGCCTGGTTTGGGTTTGATGCTGGAACTTTCAAGGTGTTCGACGCGAACCGTGGCTGAAGAGCCTTTCCTTTCGCCGCTCAGATGCCGAATCTGGAGATCAAGCTCAGTCGTTTCCCAGGTATCGAATGCATCCGTCGCCCCTTCAAGAGGCTCTACCTGATTGACTTGCGTGATTTCCACAACCCAGCTGTCTTCCAAAGGCCATTCTTCGAGCATGACGTGGCGTGCCGCTGTTGTCGAAATGAAACCTGCGATAATCGCAAAAACGAGCATAAGGGCGAATCGCGCGAAAATCCGAAATTTCAAGGGAAAATGCTCCTTTCGTCTTCCGCATTCTGCAGCCGGGTAAAGGTTTGTTTTTGGCTTTGTCCTTTACGATTTCAGCATTTTCAGCATATCGTTCCGTTTTTCGGCCAGCGCTGATGCAAGAAGGGCCACGTATTTCCCCTGGAACCTCGCTCCATCGAGGTCTGTTTCCGAAGGTTTTCTTTCTCCGGCCCCACCGGCTATTGTAGACGCTCCGTAGGGACTTCCGCCGACGATCGCCTTGTTGTCGGTTTGCCCCTGGAAAGCATAGGGGAGACCAGCTACGACCATGCCGTGGTGAAGGAGAGTAATGTGAAAGCTCAGGATCGTTGATTCCTGTCCTCCATGTTGTGTCCCCGTGCTCGTAAAAACGCCGCCGACTTTTCCGACGAGTGCTCCTTTTTGCCAGAGCCCGCCGGTGGCGTCAAGGAAATTCCTCATCTGGGCGGTCATGTTGCCAAACCGCGTAGGAGTTCCAAAGAGTATGGCATCCGCGCTTTCAAGGTCTTCGGGTGTTGCCACAGGGATATGGTCAAAGGCCTTTTGCGCCTGAAGGGCGCCCATCTTCTGGAGAACTTCTTTTGGGAGAGTTTCTGGAACCCTCTTGATGTCGACGGTGGTGCCGGGGATTGCACGGGCCCCTTCCGCT
>JBNGCT010000117.1:0-3631 GCA_049974965.1 Thermovirgaceae bacterium | reverse complement strand
CATGTACGCCGCGGGAATCGTCCTGACGGGACACCTCACGCCGGGCGGAGGCTTTCAGGGCGGGGCCGTTTTCGCAACGTCCACCATTCTCTTTTGCATCGTCTACGGCTCCAATTTTGAAGCCTCGCGCATTCACCCGAAGGCCAAGGAATTCACCGAATCCGCGGGAGCCGTCATATTTACCGTCACAGGTCTGGTTGGTCTCGTGCTCGGTGCCGGGTTTCTCGCCAACGCCTCGGCGGGCTTCCCCACGGGAGAGGCGGGACATTTTTTGAGCGGGGGGACGATTCCCATCCTCAACATCGCCGTGGGGCTCAAGGTGGGCGCAGGGCTTTCCACCATCTTCTACAGCATGGTGAAATTTCTGGAGGTCAAGGTCGTCGCCCCGGTGGAAGGAGACGAAACATGATCCGCCTGAGCTACGCCACGGCCATCATGCTCTTTTGCATAGGCCTCTACACGTTAATGACCAAGCGAAACCTCTTCAAGACCGTCATCGGCCTGTCCCTGATGGAAGCGGCCGTGCTCTTTCTGATCATCACATCGGGCTACATCCCCGGGGGGAACCCGCCCCTGCTTCCCCTTGAGGGCACGTCCGTCAACCCGTTGCCCCAGGCCTTCACACTGACGGCCATCGTCATCGGCGCCAGCGACATCGCCCTGGCCCTGGCCTTCATCATCAAGCTCCACCGGCGTTACGGAACGGTAGACCTGGACAAGATCAGGGGGCTCAAAGGATGACTCCCCTCTTCGCAGTGATCATACCCATGGCCGGGGCCTTCATACTGCCTTTGGCACATATGTACCGGCACACTCTGCCCGGGAAAGTCATCCCCCTCTGGGGGGTCATGACCTTTGCCGCATCCATCTCGGCGGCCGTTGCCGGGTGGGAGGAACCCACCGTGGCCTTCATGGGCGGATGGGCGGCGGAACTGGGCATCGTCCTGGTGGTGGACAAACTCTCGGCGGCCTTTCTGATCCTTGCGGCTTTCGGCAGCGGGTCGGCACTCCTGTTGAACTATGGCCGCATGGCGGGCGGACCCTGGCGCTATTACGTGCTCTTTTTCCTTCTCCAGGCGGCCACAAACGGCATCATCGTGACGGGGGACATGTTCAACCTTTTCGTGGGCTACGAGATCTTTTCCGTGGCCGCCTATCTGCTCGTGGCCTTCACCATGTCCTGGCAGGCCCTGGAGGCCGGCCTGAAATACCTCATCCTCGGCACCATAGGCGCCATGTTCATTCTGCTCGGCACCACCTATATCTTCATGGCCACGGGAACCCTCAATTTCGCCGTTCTTGCGTCACAAATGACCCAGGTGCCGCCGGAGACGCTCTCGGTAATCGCGGCATGCCTTCTGATCGGCTTGAGCCTCAAGATCGGGGCCTTCCCCTTTCATTTCTGGCTGCCCGATGCCCACTCCTCCGCCAGGACGGCCATCAGCGCCCTGCTTTCGGGTGTCATGATCAAGGTTTCCATCTACGCCCTCATCAGGGTAAGCTTCCTCTTCTTTTACCAGTCCAAACCGGAGATCTTCACCGCCATAGCCGCACTGGGAACCCTTTCGATCCTGGGCGGGCACATCCTCGCCTATCGCCAGAGGGACATCAAGCGTCTTTTGGCCTACTCGACGGTGGCCCAGATCGGCTACATCCTCGTCGGCGTCGGTTCGGGAACGGCGGCGGGCGTCACGGCGGCGGTCTTTCACGCCTTCGGCCACATGGTCATGAAATCGGGCCTCTTCATTACGGCGGGACATCTTGCCGACGACATGAAGACCCGGGAAATTTCCGAAATGAAAGGACTCTTCCGGTACAGGCCCCGTTTCGTGACGGTTTTTTCGCTTCTTGTGGCGGGCATCGTGGGAATTCCGCCCCTGGCGGGGTTCATGGGCAAGTGGTTCCTCATGCTGGCTTCCACGAAAGCCGGAAACATCCTGCCGGCCCTTGCTTTGGGTGCGGGGACGGTGATCTCGGCGGTCTATTACCTCCGGGTCCTGAAGTCCTTTTTCGCTCCCGGAGACCAACCCTCCAGGCGGCGGCCGGCCTTCTGGCCCCTTGCCGTTTCGGGGACCTTGGCCGCCTGCTGCGTCATGCTGGGGCTTTTGCCGTTTCTTTCGCCCCTTTGGGGGGTTTTTGCCTCCATAGGAGACCAGACCCTTGACGTTGCGGGGTACATCGCCGTGGTGACAGGACGATGAATGTCTTTATTGCAGATCCCCTTTCCCTGCTTCTCGCGGGGCTTGCCCTGGTAATGACCGTCTCGGTGTCCCTCTACTCCAGGGGCTATGCCGTGAGTGACGTCCTTTGGCAACGGCGCGCATTTGCCTCCGCTCCCTGGGTCTTCTGCCTGTTCTCCTGCCTTGCCGTTTTCGCCGGGAACTGGTTTTTGTTCGCCCTCTTCGTCGAGCTGGCCTCGCTGGCTTTGGTGTTCATGATCTTTTTCGGCGACACCCGGGCCGCTGTGCTCTACCTTCTGACCCAGCTGGCGGGTACGGCACTGCTTCTTGTGGGAAGCGCCCTGCTGCTCAAGGAAACGGGCAGCACCCACATCGGCCCCGTCCCGCCGGAGCTCCTTTGGTATTTCATTCCCGCCCTGGGTATCAAGGCGGCCCTCCCGGGGCTTCACTTCTGGCTTCCCGAGGTCCACAGCAAGGCCCCCGCCCCGGCCAGCGCGCTGCTTTCGGGTTTCGCCGTCAAGCTGGGCGTCTTCGGCCTGGCCCGGCTTGCCTCCCCCGAAACAGGGACACTCTATCTCGCCATGGGTGGCTTCATGGCCCTTTTCGGCGTCCTGCAGGCCCTGCTCCAGCACGACGCCAAGCGGCTTCTGGCCTACCACACCATCAGCCAGCTCGGGTACGTGATTTCCGCAATCGGGACGGGCACGCCCCTTGGCCTGGCAGCGGGAATGTTTCATGCCGTGGCCCACGGACTCTTCAAGGGACTCCTCTTTCTTTCCGCCGGCTCCCTCGAAAAGGCCTTCGGGTCCAGGGATCTACGTTTTCTTGGCGGTGCGGCCGCCCTGCTCCCCGTGACCTTCGCCCTCTTCACCGTGGGGGCTTTGGCCATTTCCGGCTTTCCCGGCCTGAGCGGCTTCGCTAGCAAGGCCCTGGTCAAAGCCTCGGTAAAAGGCATCCACAGCACTGCCGGCGTCTGGGTCCTCCAGGCGGCCAGTGTGGGAACGGTCATCTCTTTCTGCAAGCTGGGATATTTCGCCTTTATCCGAAAAGGGACAGGGAGCCTCAAAACCTTGCCAGGGGAAGGGCGGGGTTCGGTGAAAAACAGCCAAAGGAACCTGGGCATGGCCGTCGCCGCAGCGGCGACGATACTTCTGGGCCTTCGACCCGACCTTGTGCCCGGTTTTTTGGGAGAGGGAGGCTACCCGTTTTTTGCCCTCTCCACGGTGACTTCAGCCCTGCTGCCGATCCTTGGGGGCCTTCTGCTCTTTGTTTTGCTCAAAAAGGCACTTGAACCGGCGGAGCACCACGTGCCCGATCTGGAGGACCTCCTCATGGCGACGGGCCCCTTCTTCCGGAAGATCCCCGACACCCTCGGAAACCTCCACAGCGGCAGGCTCAGGGTATACATCGCCTACGTCATCGTCGCCGCCCTGGCCCTTTTCGCCTACCTG
>JBNGCT010000116.1:0-3678 GCA_049974965.1 Thermovirgaceae bacterium | reverse complement strand
GGGGATGAGGGCGCTCCAACGGGCGGCTCGCCTGATGCTGCCTTTTCGGACAAGGAGCGCCTCGCCCGAATTGAGGTCTGTGGCCACCGCGCCGAACGGGATCAATGCATCTTCGATATGCCCTTCGTCGATGAGGTAGCAGATGGCGTTGTCGAGTGCATCGGGCTTCAAAAGAGAGGACCGGGAGCCCATGGAACTGATGTGGATTCTTTTGGCAATGGTTCTTGCAAATCGCTGAAGCATTGGAACGGGCTCTTCCTCGGACGTCAAAATGTTTTCAAGCCCCGGGACTTCATAGTCCGATTTCCTGAGGTAGGCCCGGAAGCGGTCAATCACGACCCGGGCGTCGGGGTTCTGGGCGTACATGGCCCCGACGATGGCTCCCATTGACGTCCCGGCGATCATGTCCACAGGTATGCCTTTTTCCTCAAACGCTTTCAGCACCCCGAGATGTGTGAGTCCCCGGGCGCCGCCTCCTCCGAGAGCCAATCCCACCTTGACCGTTTGAACCGCCTCCTTCCTGCCGAAAGGCCTTGCGGAAAAAACTCTATCACACTTTCATGCCACCCGCGTGAAAGCGTGTTGCCCGGGCTCCTCCCTTTGAGTAGACTGAATGGGAAAAGGGGTGGTTTCCTTGGATCTGGTGATGTCCCTGGTCATGGTTGCCGTCGGTTTCATCGTCGCGAATTTCGTCGTGACCCGGCTGCACGGACGCACGAAACTCGCCCCGTTTGTGTCGGTGGGTCTGACAATCGGCGTTTTGGCTCTTTTCACGTACCTCGCCACGTATTATGCTCCCGAAGGAGTGTCCGGCGAAGATCTGGCAGAAGCCCTCCGTTCCGTGAGGATACGAAGGACGGCTCTTGTGGCCGGGGAGGTTTCGGGACTGGCAAGATACTTCTTCAAGCTCCGGAAAGCTGGGGCATGAAGGGCAACTTTTCCACTACCGTTTGTTGTCTGTCGCGGTGACCAGGGGTATGGGCGCCACCCGTGTCGGGAACATCTGGTCCAGGGTCACGAAGAGGTAGTCATCGGAGAGCAGTTTTTCAATGATGACCGGGAGGGCTTCGGCGGTGGCCCCACCGCCATCGTGAAGAAGAATGATCGCCCCGGGGCGTGTCCTGCGCAGGATCAGTTCCGCCAGCTCTTCCGGTGGTCTCGGGGGGACGTCGTAGCCGTTCACCGTCCACAGGACCGGGAGAAGCCCTTCGGCGGAGACGATACGGAGGACTTCGTCATTCCACCGCCCGCCCGGCGGCCGGTGGAATTTCGGCCGTTTGCCTGTCAAGGCTTCAACGACCTGGTTGCAGTAGCGGATTTCAAACACAAGATTGTCTTTGGCGAAACGGGTCAGGTCGGGATGAGACCAGGAATGATTTGCAATGCAGTGCCCTTCTTCGTGGATTTTCTGTAGAAGCCGGGGGTTTTCGGCGGCACATTTCCCGACGACGAAGAAGCTGGCCTTGATGCCCCGCACCCGCAGGATTTCGAGTAATTTCGGCGTGTGCCATCTATGCGGTCCGTCATCGAAAGTCAGGGCCACCGCCCTTACGGAATCCGGGCCCTGCATGACCGGCCCGGGGGGCGAGGAAATAGAGGCCGCCGCTACAGAGGAAACGCAGAGTAGAACAATTGCCGTAACGATACCTTGAACCGCGGCACGGACCCTTTCCATCAGTCTGCCTCCCTTGATGATTCCACAGCGGTATGTTTTCAGCGGAAATGTAACTCCGAACCTTTCGTTTCCGGGTCTTCGAGGCGGACCATCATGCATCCGGTGATTTCCGCGATGACGATTTCTCCCGTTGAAAAAATCTCGGTGCCTTTCATCAGGTGGCCGCCGTAGGCCCTGCCGTCTTCCTCTCCGGAGGAGACGACGACGTGGCAATGAAGGTGCAGCTGCCCGTCCCGGGTGGAAATATTTCCCGATATGGCAAGCAGTTCCATGGGATCAGTACGTGTGGCGAAGACCCTGACGTCATCGGTGATCGGGAACTTTCCGGGAAAGCTTCCCACGTTCCGCAAAACGGCTTTCCTGAGGCTTGCGGCACCCGAAAGAATGACGCCGCTCGTGATGTTTTCTTCTTCCGCTATGGCTTCGATGCTTTCTGCAAGGTCACATCCCGGAGCAAGCCTGGCTGCGGTCACCCTGGAAAGGGAGCCCGTGCATTTTTTGATGCGCGACATGAGGTTTCCTCCTTCATGTTTTGTACAGGAGTCTGTTCAGGACCGTTCCAGGAACCCTTCCCTGTCCATGTCCGGGTCCCCGCGACGGGGCACGATGCAAAGAAATGAAAGAGTCCCCTCTCCGGTGTTTTGAAAGCCGTGTCGGCTGCCCGGCGGGACATAGGCCCAGGAGCCCGCCTCGAGACGGAGTGTTTCTCCCATGATCAGGGCTTCGGCGGTCCCTTCAAGGATGATGATGTAATGGGGCCACTCGTGAGTGTGAAAAGGTGTTTCAGCCCCCGCCTCGACGGTGAAATGCCTGACAACATAGTCTTCCCAGAACCTTCCGGGCCCGAAGATAATCCTTTTTTCGACTCCGGGCAGGGAGGGAGTTTTCCGGGACACGAGGTCTCTGATAGAGCCTCCGAATACGGTGTTGCCGCTTTTCATGTCGCCCAGTGGAGACACCTCCTGTTTGAAAAGATTTTTATTGTCGTGTTGACACAATCATACAGCGTTACGGCTGGATGTGCCGCGCCCCCTGAAATGGCAGGGAAAAAATGGTACAGGGAAAATAGAGAAACAAAGAAAAAAGGTGGATATACAAGAGAAAAATGTTTGAAAGGAGAAATAAAAACGAAAAAAGGCAAAAAAAACCGCAAAAAGGCTGACTATTCCTGACTATACAATTTGACCATCACTAACCATTCTTTCTATACTTGGGATGAAGAAAAAATACACCCTTCTAAGAAGGAGGCGGGAGATCATGAATGGACGCACGCTGATGCCTTTCGGCAATGCGCCGAGGACTGTGTTCGACGACATGGACGAGATGTTCAGGGGATTCACGGATGCTCTCCGGCCCATGGCCCGACGGTTCGCCCCGGTCGAAATGTTTGAGGAGAACGATGAAATCGTCGTACAGGTAGACGCACCTGGCATCGAGCCATCTAAGATGGAGATCAAGACCTTCCCGGACAGGGTGACTTTCCAGTCCAGGGAAGAAGAAAAGGACGAGAAGCAGGACGAAGGCAAAACTTACTACCTCAGGAGACAGTCCCGGAACGTCAACTATTGTGTCAACCTGCCCGTCGAGGTCGATCCGAACAAGGCAAAGGCCTCTTTCAAAAACGGTGTCGTGACAGTGCGGCTGCCCAAGAGCGAAACCGTCCAGGGCCGGGTGCTTTCGATCGAGCAGGACTAAGACGGCGCGAATAGAATATCGATCCATTCCTTCCGGCAGGCTGCCCGTCATGGCAGCCTGCATTTTTTGGTCTTGTACTTGTAATGGTATCATGCATCTTGCCGGCGACGGAGGCACTGAAGCAGAAAGGATTCCCCCTTTAGCGGCAGGGTTTTAAAGAAAGAGGCCGTCATGAAAATATAAAGCGACCGCAAGCGGATTTTTGCCCCCTTGGGGCAAGCTCTGTTGCAAGAGTTGATAGTGTCAACGGACAGGGAAAATGTCATGGGTAAAGGGCTTGTATGGGACAGGGAAAATGTCACCCCTCC
>JBNGCT010000115.1:0-3683 GCA_049974965.1 Thermovirgaceae bacterium | reverse complement strand
AGATCCTTGTCGATGACCGCCTCCACTCCTGTCAGCGAACCGTCCATGTTTTCGATGACGGGGATGCCGCCTCCACCGGCAGCGATGACCACGGTCGTATCCCAAAGTCGCCTTACAGAAGAAATCTCGACGATCCTCTGCGGGATCGGTGACGGCACCACGCGACGCCAGCCCCGCCCGGCATCTTCCCTCATGACATAGCCTTTTTCCTTCTCGATGCTGTGGGCCTCCTCTTCAGAAAAGAAGGGCCCGATGGGTTTCGTCGGGTTTTCAAAGGCGGGATCATTGGGGTCAACAATGACCTGGGTGACCATGGTCACCACCGGAACGTTCCGGTTTCTGTTCCGGAGGGCGTCCCTGAGTTTCTGCTGGATCTGGTAGCCGATAAATCCCTGGCTCATGGCGCCGCAAACATCAAAGGGCATGGCCGGAGTTTCCGTGTTTTCCCGGGCGGCGATCTCTTGGGAGAGCACGATACGTCCCACTTGCGGCCCGTTGCCGTGCACAACGGCCATTTCGTACCCCTTGCAACTCAATTCGGCCAGGTATTGCACCGTTTTGTCGACGACTTCAAGCTGTGCTTCCGCCGTCGGCGGTGTCCCCTTTTCCTGGAGGGCGTTCCCCCCAAGGGCTATGACGACTTTCGCCTTGACTTCCATGATCCCCTCTCCTTTACCGACACCGTTTTGTGACCTTCATATAATAAACCGGAACTTCAGTATTGTTCAACTATTGGCAGAAAACCCATCTCCAGAAGCTTGTGCCTCCATGTCATTCCTGGTCAATTATTTCTACACCTCCATTCTTTTGCGGTTTCCCGGCATTTTCTTAACTCGCGGTCAATGAAATAAACCAGGACTCGCCCTATAGTTCATTATCAGTTTTTTGCGTTCATACAAACATGCCCCGGGTCCTCAAGACGGCCCGGGGCATAAAGACCACATGATCCGACGCAGGGGCTGCCTGTCAGAGGATGCCGTGTTTTTCCAGCATGCTTTCGAGTTGTTCGAGATTCATATACCCTTCCATCCGTTCCAGGATCTCCCCGCTCTCGTCGAGCAGAAACATGGTGGGGACCACCCTTACCTTGTATTCGCGGGCCCGTTCCATGTTCTCGTTAACGTTGACCACCGTGACATCGATCTTTCCTCCGTGTTTCTTTTCAAGGTCTGAAACCACCGGTTCCATCGCCTTGCAGGCCGGTCAGGTCGGGGTCATGAATTCCAGGAAAACAGGCAGATCGACCGCCTGTTCAGGGACAGGCTCCTCGCGCCGACCTGACACGTACATGACGCCTGCGACGACGACCAGGAGGATGGCGGCTCCAAGAACAATGCGTTTGACATTCATTTGCCCTCGCCCCTTCTTCGGGAAAAGACCTGCAGGCAGGTCTTTTGCACAAGATTTTTCTTGATTATACCCGATAGGGTTTTGCGAAGGCCGTCCCTTTTCATTAAGATTATCTATTCCCGTCGTATTCCGGCTTAAACACCCTCGTAACATTTCCGCTGCCTGAAGCGGCGGCTCCCTAAGGACAGGTCCGGGGAAATTTCCAGCAAAACTCCTTCATGGACAGGTTCAAATATGTTCATGAAACGAAAGGGTATGGCATACGCCGGATCCTTCTTTCACATGGTCTGCAACTCGCAAAAAAGGTGTTGACAGTCAAAGCGCGGCTCGCTATACTACCCATTGCGCTCATCAGGATGAGCACGGGCGAATAGCTCAGTGGGAGAGCACCTGCCTTACAAGCAGGGGGTCATAGGTTCGAACCCTATTTCGCCCACCAAAGAGTACCTTTACAACAATATAATCGATAAACGCGGGGTTGTAGCTCAGTTTGGTTAGAGCGCCGGCCTGTCACGCCGGAGGTCGCGAGTTCAAATCTCGTCAGCCCCGCCACTTTCCTTTTCCCAATCGCGGCGAGATAGCTCAGTAGGTAGAGCAGCGGACTGAAAATCCGCGTGTCCCCAGTTCGATTCTGGGTCTCGCCACCACTCGGATACAGCAGATGAGATGCGGAAGTAGCTCAGGGGTAGAGCACAACCTTGCCAAGGTTGGGGTCGCGGGTTCAAATCCCGTCTTCCGCTCCATTTTTTTATTGCGGGGCGGCATAGCCAAGGGGTAAGGCAGAGGACTGCAAATCCTTTATCCCCGGTTCGAATCCGGGTGCCGCCTCCATTCGAAAAAAAGTTCCTCGGTAGCTCAATAGGCAGAGCGGGTGGCTGTTAACCACTAGGTTGCAGGTTCGAGTCCTGCCCGAGGAGCCAGAAAATCTTCAGGACGGCCAGTAATGCTGGCCGTCTTTTTTGTGGACACATGGGCACGAAAGGGTCAATCTGGGATAATGGCAAAAAGCCACGGGCTTTGCAGACCTCCGGCACAAAGACCGTCATACTCTGAACGGAAGGGGGGAAACGTGACGTGTCAACTTTCAGGAAAGCACCCGTCACTCTTTTTTTATCCCTTTTTCTCTTCTGGATTCTTTTCACCGGCCGACTCGAATGGTCCGCCCTGCTCACCGGGCTGGCCGTCAGTCTGGTCATCACCCGCATCACCTGGCGAATATTCCTGCCCCCGGTACACGCGGCACCGCGCCCCGTTGCACCGGCGATGCATTTCAGATTCAGGGAGATCCTCATTCTTGCCGGCCTGTTTCTCTACGATATTGTCAAGGCAACGGTGGAAGTGGCCATATTGGCGCTCAGTCCCGAGATCAGGCTCATGCCGGGCATCGTCCGCGCCGATTCCAAACTCAAAAGCAAGACCGCCCTCGTCATCCTGGCCAACCAGATCACCCTCACCCCCGGGACGCTCACCGTCGACACGGACTTGGTCAATCACGGCCTTTTTGTCCACTCCCTGAACCTCAAGACCCTGGACGAATGCACCGTCTGCGAGCAGGTCGCAAAGATCGAAAAACTCCTGAGGAGGATTTTCGAATGATCCAGGTCGTGCTCTGGGGCCTTCTTTTATCCGCTCTCGTCGGGTTCTGGCGCGTCGTGAAGGGACCGACCGTACCGGACAGGATCGTCGCGGCCGATGCCCTTTCGATTTTGCTCACCACCATCATCGTGGTGCTGTCAATCCTTTTCGAGAAGACCGTCTTCCTCGATATCGCCCTGGCCTTCGCCGTCCTGGCCTTCGCCGACGTGCTGATCATGGCCAAATACTTCGAACATGGGGAGCTGCACCGATGACCGCCCAGGCTCTCCGGATCGCAGCCTATGTCCTCATGATCGGCGGCGTTTTCTTTGCCTTCAGTTCTGTTGTGGGTATCATCAGGTTCCCCGACGTTTACACACGCATCCATGCGGGAACCAAGGCGCTGACAGGGGGTGCCCTGCTTGTTCTGACCGGGGCCGCCTTGATTGCGCCGACATGGCAGGCGACGGCGAAAATCCTCCTGATCGCCGGTTTCTTCCTTCTCACCAACCCCCTTTCATCCCACGCCATCGCCCGGGCCTGCTACCGCCACGGCATCCGCCCGGAAGCGTCATTCAAGGACGAATACGGCGATGCCCTCGAAAAGGGTGAAAAAAGATGAGTACGGCCTTGTACGGCTTTTTTTGCGTATTTCTCATACTTACGGCGCTGGTCGCTTCCGAAATCGAAGACATCCTGAGTTCCGTGATCAGTCTGTCTGTCAACGGGATCCTCCTGGCCATCCTTTTCGTGATCCT
>JBNGCT010000114.1:0-3704 GCA_049974965.1 Thermovirgaceae bacterium | reverse complement strand
GTGAACAGCGGGTTCATGATTCCCCAGTACGTTGCAGCAGCACTGGTATCCGAAAACAAGGGACTTTCCCATCCTTCGTCGGTCGACTCGATCCCGACGTCAGCGAACCAGGAAGACCACGTTTCGATGGGGATGTACGCCGCTCGAAAGGCCTCGAGCATTCTCAAAAACGTGAGAAATATCCTGGCCATCGAATTCCTGACGGCGGCCCAGGGACTCGACTTCCTCAAGCCCCTTCGCCCCGGCAGGGGAACGGGGAAAGTCTACGGGGCAATTCGGGAGGAAATACCTTTCATACAGAAAGACGAATATCTGCATCCTCTTATCCAGAAAACGGCCCGTCTCGTTGCCGAAGGAAGATTACTTGAAGCGGCAAGAGATGCAGTTGAGGAACTGCGGTGAACCACCTGTCTCGAAAAGAGGCAGTCTGAGGCCCCCGTCTTCCGGAACGGCGAAAACGGCACGGCGAGAGACAGCAGGTTCTGTCCTCGCCGTGTTTCGCTCATGAGGTTTTTGCGGAGGAGAATGACGGTATGGGAAGAGAGGAATCAGGCCGGATGGGAAAACGGGCTTTTCAATTCGCGGTTTCTGCGGCGGTGTTGTTTTTTGCCGCCGGGTATTACGTTTTTCTCGTTTCGGAAGTCCCGAAACTGATGGTTGGAGGGATCCAGTACGGCAAGGGGCCCGAGGTTTTCGTCCAGGTTCAGCCCGGCCGAAACGCTTCCCGGATCGCAAAGGATTTTTCCGCTGCAGGCATTGTCGACGACCCCACGGCACTCGCATTCTGGATGGCCCGTTTCGGCATCGACAGGGCGATACGGCCGGGAACGTACACGATCAGAAAAGGAAGTCCCTGGGAAGTTGCGAAACAGATGAAACAGGCCGAACCTGAAACGGATTTGCTGACGATTTTGCCCGGTGCGACGTGGGAGAGCCTTTTGGATGCCCATTCAGTTGCCTCCGGAGAGATGACGGCCCTTCTGGAGGAAGATTCGAACTACCCTGCAAAAGTCCGCCCCGTTTTACCTGACTCGGCCCGAAGCAGACTTGCTTTTCTTCTGCCTGACACCTACCAGGTGGTGCCCGGCGAAACGGGATTCAGGCAGCTGATACAAAGCGCTTCCAGGGCATGGTGGGAAAAGGTCGGCGCAAAAGCCGTTGAATCAGGCAAGGCGGCAAAAGCCGACGAAATGCTCAAGAGCGCCATCGTGGCCTCTCTTGTAGAAAAAGAAACGGGGATCAGCGAAGAGCGTCCCGTCATCGCAGGAGTGATTGAGAACAGGCTTCGCGAGGGCATGCCGCTGCAGATAGATGCGACGGTGGTATATGCCTGGAACCTGCGGGGCGAGATTGTCAGCCGTGTTCTGCATCGCCATCTGGAAATAGATTCCCCGTATAACACGTACAGGATTTCCGGTCTGCCTCCGGGTCCGATTTGTATACCCTCGAAAGAATCCTGGGAAGCCGCTTTGGGTCCTGAAAAAACTCCCTTTCTTTTCTATGTCGCCGATACAAAGGGGCGACACCGGTTCAGCCGGACCTATACGGAACACCTGCAGGCCATACAGGAAATCCGAAAGAGGAAAAACTGACCCCTTGCGCGGCCGGTTTCTCAACTCGAAAAACCTTGAAATGCGAGGAATGTCCGATGGATGAATTCTTTGACCTTTGTGAAATGCTTGCCCGAAGCGGTGCCGACTTCGGTGATATATACGCCGGAAAATCCTTGTCCCATTCGGTGGAATATGAAAACGGGCGACTGGAAGAGACGAAAACGAGCAGAAACAGCGGGACAGGCGTACGGCTGCTTTTCAAGGATTCGACGGTTTATACCTATTTGCCTGGAACTCAGGTGAAAGGAGCCTCGAAAGGTGTTCTCGAGTGCCGTGCGCGGCACGATGCATCGGGCATGAATTTTGCGAAAAACGGCCTGGCATCTGCGAAGGATCTCGTGTCCCGTGATCCGGGTATCGGAATGGCGGAGCGAGAACGCCTGGAAGAAGTGGACCGTCATCTTCGCGGGAAGTCTTCTTTGGTGCGACAGGTCAGGTTGAGATTCGGCACCGTCGATTCAGGCATTACCATCCTTTCATCGGAGGGCGCCGTCGTCAGGAAGAGAAGACAAGCCACAAGGTTTTCCGTGCAGGTCGTGTTGGAAGAGAAAGGTTCCCTTTTCACCGGGTATGAGGTGCGGGCTCTTTCTGTGGATGCAGGCCGGTTTCTTGAAACAGGGGATCTCGTAGAGACAGGGGAAAAAGCGCTACGGAGGGCCCTACTGCAGTCGGGTGCCGTTTTGTGTCCTGCGGGTGTCATGCCTGTCATCCTCAGCGGCCGTGCGGGCGGGACGATGATTCACGAAGCCTGCGGACACGGCCTTGAAGCAGATATTCTTGAAAAGGATTATTCCGTGTATCGGGGAAAAACAGGACAGACCGTCGCCAGCGAGCTTGTCACCCTTGTGGATGATGCTACCATTCCCGGTCTGTATGGAAGTTACGACTTTGACGACGAGGGAACGCCGGCCCAGAGAACGGTTCTTATCGAAAACGGGGTGCTTCTCGGCCTTTTGACCGATGTGGAGACGGCGAAGAACCAGGGATTGCCGCGAAGCGGCAACGGGAGGCGCGCTTCCTGGAGTGTCCCGCCGATGCCGAGAATGTCCAATACCTTTATAATGGGTGGCGAGCAGGATCCGGAAGAAATCGTCGGCTCCCTGAAAGAAGGGTTGCTCGTTTTCAAAATGGGCGGCGGGGAGGTTCACCCGACAACAGGTGACTTCGTTTTTCACGTGGAGGAAGGGTATCTAGTGAAAGACGGAAAGAAAGGAAAAGCCGTGAAAAATGCCATATTGACAGGTAGTGGACCTGAGGTCCTCAAACGCATCAGTGCAGTGGGAAGCGACCTGCATTTCGAATCCGGCGTTTGCGGCAAGTCCGGGCAAAACGTGCCTGTGACGGACGGTCAACCCACCATCCTCGTCGAGAGACTGACCGTAGGGGGAAGCGATACGGCGGATGAACATCCTCGGAATTTTTCGTAAGGGAGACAAAAAGAAGGACAAAAGCCGAAATAGCAGAAAGACCGCCGCCGGGAAGCCCAACGGGGAGGATTTCTTTTTTTCCGAAATACTCCCCGGCGGCAGGAAAACGGTCCGGGTGATTCTCGTTGCGGTGCTGCTGGTGAACCTCTTTCTCCTGGCGTCCTTCTTCAGGTTCCAGACCGGAGAGGTAGGAGCCTGGATCAACCGGTTCCTTATGGGCGTTTTCGGAGGCGGCATCCTCATTTTCCTCGTTTATGGACTGTATGTGCTGCCTCTGGCTCTTTTCGAAAAAAACGGAAATTCCGCCTTGAGAGAGAGTGCCGGAACGACCTGTCTCTATCTTTGTGCTGCGCTGGTGCTGGGCATGCGGGAACAGGTTCCCGACACCGCCGGCATTTACTGGATGAACCCGGGCGTGATCGGCCGTCTTGCAGTGAAAAGCCTTTTCCGCTACGTAGGAGTCACGGGGACGATCATTACAGGCTTTGGCCTTCTGTTTGCCGCAGTGTGGCTTTACGGTGTCCTTTCGAAGAGAGACCTCCGGGACCTTATCCTTTTCCCCGCGGATTTCGCAAAAAGGACCTTTTCGGGGCCCGGAAGCCGCAAAACCGGAGCTCAGGATGCAAAAGGGGCCGAACTCCGAACGGAGGATACGGCAGGGCCG
>JBNGCT010000113.1:0-3709 GCA_049974965.1 Thermovirgaceae bacterium | reverse complement strand
GACTTGTAATCAGCAGGTCGTCCGTTCGAATCGGATCGCCGGCTCCAGAGCAGGAAACCAGGGAGGACATGCCAACAGGGGTGTCCTCCCGTCTGTTGGATGGAGTAAACGCTTTGGAAATCAAAAACCGTGAAGTTGCAAAGCGGAACCCCCAAAAGGAGGCGGAAAGGATGAAGAAAAAGTCCGTTTTTCTGATGCTGTTTATCGTGATGTTTCTTGTCGCAGGGCTCTTGCCCCTTCCTCCGGCCGAGGCATTTTCCGTTCATGTCCCCTATACGGGGGTCGTCATCGGCCGGGAGGAAAAGGCAGAGATCGAGGTGACCTTCAAGAACACCGAAAAGGACCCTGAAGAGATCGACCTTTCCCTCGAGGGCGTCAGCAAAGAGCAGTGGGAAGTCAGCCTGACCAGCTCAAAATGGCAGGGTCACGGGGTCTCCAGGGTCAGGCTTGGGACGGAAGACTCTTTTGAGGAAGTGAAAGCGACTCTCACCATTTCCCCGAAAAAGGAAACGCCTCCGGGCGTTTACGAGTTTGAACTAGTTGCGTCGTCGCAGACCGGCGTCATGAAGATCATCCCCCTGTCCGTGGAGCTTGTCGCTGAAAAAGTTGTCCCCGTGGAAAATGTCCTGGGGCTTGAATGTTCCTACCCGGTTATCGAAAATCCCGCCGGAGAGAAATTCACCTACGAAGTCAGCTTGGAGAACAAGGGGACGGAGAATATTACCACCGACTTCAACCTGTCCGTTCCGGCCGGATGGTCCGGTTCCGTTTCGCCCAGATGGGAATCGGACAGGAAGATCCAGTCTATGAAAATCGATTCGGAGTCAACAGAAAAACTAAGCATTACCCTCACGCCGCAGCCCGGCGTCGCAAAAGGCCGCTACCCCGTGGCCTTCACGGCCACATTCGGGGAAGAAACGGCGCAACTGGAACTCGAGGCCGTGGTGACGGGGACCTATGACCTGAAGCTGATGCCCCGGACCCAGCGGCTCAGCTTCGAAACCGTTGCCGGAACGGAAACGGCACTGGTCCTTTACCTGTGGAACGAAGGCACGGCGCCCATCGAGAACATCGAAATCTATTCGCAGAAGCCTGACGGATGGGATGTGTCCTTCGAACCGGAGAAAATTCAAGAACTTGATTCCTATTCGTCGAGGGGCAAGCCGGATCAGGTGAAAGTGACCGTCAAGGCCCCGGAACGGACCATCCCCGGCGACTACCAGATATCCGTCAGCGCCGTCGGTGAGCAGAGCCGGGACTCGATCTCCCTGAGGGCGACGGTGAAAGTCCCCACTACCTGGGGATGGTTCGGCATCGGCATCATCGCGGCGGTCCTGGTGCTCCTCTTCGGGATCTTCTGGAAGCTGAAGAGGCGGTAGGCATGGAGAAGGCCGTCCAGACGAGAGAGCTCACAAAAAAATACGGGGCCTTCAAGGCCGTTGACAGCCTGGACCTCGAAATCGGCCGGGGCGAGATCTTCGGTCTTCTCGGCCCGAACGGTGCGGGAAAGACCACGACGATACTGATGCTTCTGGGTTTGACGGAACCCACGTCAGGGAGCGCCAGGGTCCTCGGCATGGACCCCGTGAGCGAACCGTTGCGGGTCAAGAGGGAAACGGGCTACCTGCCGGAAAATGTCGAATTCTACGAGGACCTGACAGCCCGGGAGAACCTGTTGTATCTGGCTGACCTGAACGGGATTTTCGGGATAAAGGCTCGTAAAGCCGTCGAAGAGTCACTCGAAAAGGTCGATCTGGCGCAAGTGATCGATTCGCCGGTGGGGACTTTCTCCAAGGGCATGAGGCAGCGCCTGGGACTGGCTTCCGTCCTTTTGAAGGAGCCCCGGCTGGCCATCCTTGACGAGCCCACCACCGGCATCGACCCCGAAGGGGTGGAAAAGATCCTGGCCTTGATCAGGGGCCTGGCAAAAGATTCCGGAGTGACGGTCATGCTGTGTTCCCACATGCTCTACCAGGTCCAGAAGGTCTGCGACCGGGTGGGGATCATGTTCAAAAGCTCCATGATCGCCTCTGGTACCATCGGGGAGATCGGCAAAAAGATCCTCGGCGACCGTCGCAGGACGATAAAGATCATATCCGGGGAGAACGGCCCGGTGAAGGAGGAGATTCTTTCGGACATCGACGGGCTTTCCGGGTTCCGGAAAACCGGTGAAGCCCTGGTGGCCGATTTCGACGAGACCAGGCAGAAGGAAATCATCCGAGGCATCCTCGGGAAGGGGTATCTCCCCATGGAGGTCCGGGGGGAGGAATACAGCCTCGAGGAAATCTACATGCGGTACTTTCAGGAGGTGTGAGCCATGACAGGCATCCGGGCCGTGTTCCGAAAGGAAATGGCCGATCACCTCGGCAGCAGGCGGTTCGCCGTCATCGCAACGATCGTTGTTCTCGCCAGCCTGGCGGCCTCGCTGGCGGCTGTTGAAAGCCCCGCCATTTCCGAAGCGGACCGGGAGTATCTGTTCCTCTCCCTCCTGACGGAAAGCGGTGGGCCGATCCCCTCGTTTTTGTATTTCATCACCTTCCTGGCCCCGCTGCTTGGCATCATCCTGGGCTTTGACGCCATCAACGCCGAACGCCAGCGAGGAACACTGAGCCTGCTCCTGTCGCAGCCGATCTACCGCGACAGTGTCATCAACGGAAAGTTTCTGGCCGCGTTGTCCACGGCGGGCATCATGACGGCGGCCATTCTCGCCCTCATCGGGGGCGTTTCCATCGCGAAACTCGGAATCATCCCGGTGGGGGCAGAAATCGCAAGGACCGCCGTGTTCTTCGCGGCCTCCATGCTGTACATCGGCTTCTGGCTGAGCCTGTCCATACTTTTTTCGGTGCTCTTCGACAAGACATCAACCTCAGCCCTGGCGGCCCTTGCCGTGTGGATCGTCCTGGGGTTTTTCCTCCACATGATAGCCGGAATCGTGGCGGACCAGGTGGTTCCTGTAGGGAGCAATTCGCCGCCGCAGGAACTCATCAGGCACGAAGACCTCCGCATCGCCATCATGAGGTCCTCCCCGGCGTATCTTCTCCAGGAGGTGGCCCTGGCAGTCCTGAACCCCGCCGTCCGGATCATGGGCCCCCTGTCGCCGGAGGGCCTCCAGGGGTTCATCCCCTCGCCCCTTTCCCTGGGACAGAGCCTGATGGTTGTCTGGCCCCAGCTGACGGTTCTGGCGGCCCTTTCAATCGTCTGTTTCGGCATCTCCTACGTGGTCTTCATGCGGTGCGAAGTCCGGTCATGAGGGGAGCCCGGCAAAAATGCCGGGCCCTCTCTTGACAACTTGGATGAAGTTGATAAGATACTTCAGGTGCGAAAAATGCACGTGAACGGCCCCACAGGGCACCTGCGTGGGGGGATGGCCGAGCGGTCAAAGGCAGCAGACTGTAAATCTGCCGACATACGTCTACGGAGGTTCGAATCCTCCTCCCCCCACCAATCAAACACGACAAGCCGACTTAGCTCAGCAGGTAGAGCACATCCATGGTAAGGATGGGGTCTCCGGTTCGAGTCCGGAAGTCGGCTCCATGTTTATAAAGAGATCCGGGACGTGAGACGCGCCTGACCGGGTCTCTTTTGGTCTGTTTGAAGCTGTGATACAATCATCCAGCGCAACTAAAGGAACCCGAAAGGGAAAACGTAACGGGGAGGTTCTCCAGAAATGGCGAAGGCACATTTTGACAGATCGAAGCCTCACTTGAAC
>JBNGCT010000112.1:0-3843 GCA_049974965.1 Thermovirgaceae bacterium | reverse complement strand
TCCTGGCGGACCAGCTGGGGTCCTTCCTGGTCCTGTCGACAGTGGGGATCGCCGCCGCGGCGGCCTGCTCGTCGGAAAAGACTTCGCTGCGGGAGATCGCACGGAAGGTGCTGCTTTTTCCTCCCTTTGTGGCTATGGCGGCGGGATTTGTGCTCATGGCGGCACCCTTTCCCGAATGGTTCGAGGGGGTGCTCGGGCGGATCGGCGGGACCCTGTCCCCCCTGGCCCTGATCTCGGTGGGATTCCAGCTCCGACTCGGTCACATCCGTGAGCACCTCGGGCCGCTCGGGCTGGGGCTCCTCTACAAGCTCGTCCTCGGGCCGGCCCTGGTGGCCTTTCTCTTTGTGGTGATCCTGGGGGCCCGCGGCACGGAAATCCAGGTGACCCTCTTCGAAGCGGCCATGGCTCCCATGATCACCGGCAGCATCGTCGCCGCGGAACACGATCTCGACGGCGACCTCGCGGCCCTCATGGTCGGCGTGGGCATTCCCCTGTCATTTCTGACACTGCCGATCTGGTGGTGGCTCCTCTCCATCATCTAAACAACCGAGGTCACCACATCATTCCCAGGATCCACATGGGGATAACACCAGGAACAGGGACGTCGATACCGTCGCGGACGACGTAACCGGCATTTTTCTTTTTCTTGTTCGGGCCTCCCACTTCAAGAGTAAAGCCTTCGGTCACAAAATCACCTTTTTCCTCGTCAGGAGAGGTAGCGACCTCCAGACCGGCTTCCTGAAGGGCGCATGCCACAAAAGCCTCGCGCACGTTGGCGATATCTCCGTCAAGCACGTGATACATGGAGGGATCATAAAGAAATATCTTTGCCTTGTGATGGTAGATTTTCTTCATCCCTTTCCCTCTCCGGACAATCCGAAGAAGGCAAATCCGCTGCATCACTTCGAGCAGATCATACAGCTTGGGCTTGCCGGTCTCCCATTCCCGCGCGAAAGATTCGATGTTCAGTCTCGGAATTGGAGAAAGGGCGATGTGGCCGCAGATAGCCCGCATAAGCCGAAAGTGCGCCCCTCTGAGCTGCGGCGTCCAGTATGGCACATCCTGATAGATCATCTTGTCAATGACGTTGCGCATACGGTCGGCAAACCTGCCCTCGAGGAAAAATGGGCGCAGTCCTTCCTGAAGATACTCCGAAAACAAGGCGAGCACGTTGACTTCCGCCAGAATGTCGCCGATTGCCGAAGCGCGAAGATGAAAGGGGTCAAGAACAGGGAATGTTACACCCGTTTTCAGGGAGAGATACTCCCTGAAGGACAAAAGAGGAACAAAGGTTCGGACAAAACGGCGGGAGAGGTCGGCAAGACCTTGTTCGAGACAGACACTGCTGCTGTCGGTAGCCCAGATGAAATGCCTCGGCCAGGCATCGTAAAGGGCCTTGAGATTCGATGCCCAGGCTTTGCTGCAGTGCACCTCGTCGACGATGATTCCCCTGTAACCCCTTGAGAAGGCAGCCTCACCGATATCCACAAGGGGATGGGATGCCACCAGTGGATGATCTGCCGGGATATACAGCATTTCCGGATGTGCTTTGACAAGGGCCAAGGTGGTTTTCCCGACTCCCCTGGGTCCCAGAATCAACAATCCTCGGGGGGATACATCAAGGGTTTCAAAAACCGGCCGGAGCTGCTTCGGGAGATTAACACGAAGCCTGCCATGTATGAGTTCGAGTTTATTAATAAGCTCATCCACAATCCTCCGCCCCCTTGTTTTCGATTTCCTAAAACCATTATATCCCTTCAAATCGTTCTGTAAAATAACGTAATATGGCAGTTTTTACACTTTACGTTTTACAATAACACGAAACTTGCTAAATTTCGTTTTCTAGCAAAACGCCACAAGCAGATATCCCTCCGTTTTTGCCCGTGACATGTTCTATCGCTCAATCTGGTGAGGAAATAGGGGAAACGGAAGATCGAGCCCGCGGTTTCAGGGTTTGGAGGGTTCGGCGACCTTGTGGGGTTCGGAGTGAAACTCGAAGCGGACGTTCTGGGCGCCGAAGGCACGGGCCAGGGACTCGAGGGTCTTTCTCGCCGACTGTTGGACGTCGGGGCAAAGCCCGCTGATCATGGATTCGGCCTGGGCCTCGGCGGCCTGTTTCGCGGCGTCCTTCAGCCTGTTCTTGTCCTCCTCGCTGAAGCCGACACCGAGGATGGTGTTCAAAAGGTCCGGCAACAGCAAGGGCAGCAGCTTGCAGCGCTGCTCGTCGTAGAACTTCACGTCCCGGATGCTCGTTTCGTGCAGGCAGGGAGGCATCCGGAGGAGGAATTCCCCTTCCGATTCCTCGATGATCTCAAACTCGGGGCTCCTGAGGTCGTACCGGAAATCGATGACGAACTCGAAAATCATGGCCATCTTCTTGTTGGAGAGGATCCAGGAGAAGTACTTCTTGCCGATGTCCCCCCATGAGTGCCCCACTTCGGTCACGATTTCCCGGGTCATCACCCTGAAGACCGACAGCTGCCCGATCTCCTTGATCTGTTCGATGCTTGAGTACACCGTCGTCTCACGGCCCCCGTTTCGTTTGAAAAGCAGCCGGAAGACGACGTAAAGCACAACCGCGAATCCGAACCCGAGCGCCACGGCCACAAGCGTATTCACCTGGCCACCTCCTGTCGTGTCACACTCATCATATCACTCCGGCTACTCCATGTTCTTGTTCCCAAAGAGTAACTTTTTTCAGGCCTTTGTTGTTTAAATATAATTACTGACAGAATCATTGGGACGAACAGGATAACAAAAATGGACAATGGATCCATTTTTGGGTCCAACGCTTCGACGTCAAGCAAGAAAGCGCGGAGGAACTCCTCCGCAGGAACCCCGCCCTGGCCCGGCAATTGATGACTACCTGGTCCTGCGGGCGCGCCCATATGGCCCTGGAGCGAACCCGCGACATCATCGCCGACCTCCACACGAAAATCGCCGAAGAGGGCTACCGGTGGCATGGGTGACACTTTAAAGCTTGTGCAGGAGTATAATGTTGGAAGGATCGCCGGGAAAAAACGGAGCAGAAAGGGAGGATCGTCATGAAGAAATTTATCGCTCTTCTCATGGCAGTTGCTTTCATAACCATCGGAGGGACAGCCTTTGCAGGAGGGGACCAGAATTGCCACGACTACAACGGCGGCAACCCTGACGGTGAGCAGTCTGGACCAACAAATTCCCATCAAAACAGCAATTCAAACCCTGAGGACAAACCCGGGCCATAGTCCAGCCAGGGCGAAAAAGGCATCAACGCCCCCGGCAAAAAGCCGGGGGCGCTTTTTTTGCAGCTTTCAGTACGCGATCTCCTAATAGAGATGGTGCACGGGGATTTCCTTCGGAAGCTTCACGTCAAGGGCCTGCGTTTTCCCTTCCCTCTCGACCACGACAGCAAGAGGCTTCCCGAGATTCCCCTGAATAATCATCTTGAAGTCCTCGACGCACTCCCCTTCGCCGAAGGTGTGCCCGCCGGCGGAGATGATGCGGTCCCCCGGCCGGAAACCCAAAGAGGCGCCGAAACCCTCCGGCAAGACGACAAGCAGGTAGAAGGGAGTTTCCGGGCGTGAAACGAAACCGATCCTGAAACTCGACGGCCTGGGCGCGAGGCCAAGATCGTAGACGGTTTCAGGCAATAATGCCTCGCTGAATTCCGGTGAAGCCTCCAGGAGTTCCGCAACTTGCGATTGCGGGGCCGAAAGGGTATCGACAACGATCTGCAGGTGGGCCTGGCACCTCCTGAAAAGGTCCTCCGCCTGGGCCGTCCAGGAATCAGCCTGCTGCCCCACGACAATGGACTGGATAAAGTATTCTATCGCCTGGTTATGGTTTCGCCCCGCCGTGACC
>JBNGCT010000111.1:0-3966 GCA_049974965.1 Thermovirgaceae bacterium | reverse complement strand
GGTGTGTCGTCGCCAGGTCCAACGAGGCCAAGGCCCTGGGGATCGGCATGGCTGTGCCCTATTTCACCGTCAGAGGGATATGCGAAAAGGCGGGAGTGGTCACAAAAAGCGGGGATCACCGGCTGTACCGGCGGGTCTCCCGCCATGTGATGCGAAGGCTGGCTTTGATGGTTCCCGACGTGGATGTGTCCTCCATAGACGAGGCCTACCTGAAGCTCACCGGGATCCATGCAAGGGACCCGGAGGGCTTTTGCCGGAACCTGAAAAAAGGGCTCGAGGAAAAGACGGGAATCCCCCTTTCCGTCGGAATCGCCCCCACGAAGACCCTGGCCAAGGCCGCGGGGTATTTCGCAAAGAAAGACCCCGGTTCCGGCGGCGTGGTGTCCTTTCTCGAGGAGGCGCCAAGGCTCGGTGCTCTCGAAAGGCTTCCGGTGGACGAGGTCTGGGGGATCGGGAAAAAGACCGCCGAGGCCCTCCGGAAGATGAAGGTGGAAACGGCCGCGGATTTCTTGAGGATCGATGACGGCACATTGCGGGAACGCTTCGGCCTCCACGCCTGGCGGACCCGTCGGGAGCTGGGAGGGCTCTGCTGCTTGCCCTTCAGCAGCCGCCGGGAGCCTCACAAGAGCATCCAGGTGGCGCCGGCCTTCAGGGAGCCCGTGACGTCCTTCGACGGGCTTCTTGCCGCTGCAGCGGATTACGTCGCCGATGCGGCGAGAACCCTCCGCAGGGAAAACCTCCTTTGCAGGTCCGTCCAGGTTTCCCTCGAGACCAACCCCTATCGTCGGGACCTGCCGCAATACAGCGCACAGACGACGGTCAGGCTGCCGGAGGCGGCGGATTACACTCCCGAACTGGCAAGGGCGGCGGAAGAAGGGTTGCGGCGGATATACAGGGGTGGATACGCTTTCCGGAGGGTCAGCATCATCCTTCGGGACCTCGTATCGGCCCACCGGGTGCAGATGTCGCTTTTTGCAGGGCAGGAGCAGTCACGAAAGCGCCGTCTCATGAAAGCCGTGGATGACGTGGCGGAGAATTTCGGCGAAGGCGTCATCCGGCTTGCCCGGGAGGCCCTCAACGAGGATGAATGAACATTGTTCGGGAAAGAGGAGGAGAAGAGATGTCCTACCGGTCAAAAGAACAGGAGCTGTTTTCCACCTACGCCGCGGCGTCGAGGCGGGCCATCTACAAGGGTTGCGGATACGATGACGCGGACCTGTCCAAGCCCCTTGTCGGCGTTGTCAACCCGGCGAATGACGCCGGACTGGGGCATGTCCACCTTGACGGCCTGGCCCGCCGGGTCAAGGCGGGGATCTGGCAGGCCGGGGGCACGCCCTTCGAATTCCGGACCATCGCCACCTGCGGTGCCGTGCCCATCGGGACGCCCCATCTCCGGTATGAACTGGTCATCCGCGACGTCATCGCCTCGTCGGTGGAGATCATGGCCAACGTCCAGCTTTTGGACGGCCTCGTGGTGCTGGCCTCCTGCGACAGCATTATTCCGGGCGTTTTCATCGGGGCCCTGCGGACGGGCCTTCCCACGATCTTCCTTTCCGGGGGGCCGCAGCAGACCTGCGAGTTCGAGGGACGGCAGGCCGTCATGTCCGAGCTCGACCAGCTCGTTTTCGGCGCACGGCACGGGAAAGGGGACGTGGCAAAAAAAATGCGGTACCTCGAAAACCACGTCTGCCCGGGACCTGGTGCCTGTGCCCTCATGGGGACGGCCAACACCATGCAGATTTTGATGGAGGCCATGGGGGCGGCCCTTCCTGGCTCGTCGACGGCGCCGGCCGTCTCGGCGGAGAAGCTGCGTTTCGCCACCCAGACGGGACGGCGCATCGTGGATCTGGTAAAAGAAGGCATCACCCCGAAGGACATCTTCACGAGGGGCAACATCCTGAATGCCGTGACGGTCCTTTTGGGCATCGCAGGCTCCACCAACGGCGTACTGCATCTGTTGAGCTTCGCCCGGGAACTGGGGATCGACCTCTCCCTGGACGACTTCGACAAACTCTCCGGGGAGGTTCCCGTCATTTCCAGGGTCATCCCCACGGGGAAAGCGACGGTCATCGATTTGTACAAGGCCGGAGGTGTCCCGGCCATCCTGGGTGAACTGAAGGGCCTGCTGGACCTTTCAGCCGGGACCGTTGCCGGTGTTAAGACAAAAGAGATAGCGGACAGGTTCAGGTCGTCGAACCGCGATGTCCTCACCACCGCGGGCGACCCGGTCTTCGAATCGGGGGGCATTGCCGTCATCCGCGGGAATCTCGCCCCCTCCGGGGCCATTTGCCGGACCACGACCATCCCCGCCGACCGGCGCGTCTTCAGCGGTCCGGCCAGGGTCTTTTCATCCGACGACGAGGCTTACGAAGCCGTTGTCTCGGGTAGGATCAGAAAAGGCGATGTGGTGGTCATCCGCTACGAGGGCCCCAGGGGGGCGCCGGGGATGCGGGAAATGATGATGACCACCGACGCCCTGGTGGGGCTCGGTCTCGGAACCGAGGTTTTCGTGGTCACCGACGGGCGCTTTTCGGGGTTCACCGAGGGGGCGGCCATAGGCCACCTGGCCCCCGAGGCCGCAGTGGGCGGTCCGCTGGCGGTGGTTGAAGAGGGCGACCGCATCGCCATCGACATTCCCTCCAGGCGGCTTGACCTGGACATCCGCCGGGAAGAAATCGATCGCCGGCTCCGGGAATGGACGCCGCCGCAGCCGAAGGCCGGGCGGGGGATCCTGGGTCTGTGCGCCAAGACGGCCCTCCAGGCGGACGTCGGCGCCATGCTGGACGACCGGTTGTCCTGAGGGCCCGGGAGGAGAAAAATGGTACAGGAACGGATTGAACTTGACGGGGAAGTGAAGGAAGTTTTCGGGAAAAACGGCGGCGAAGCACGTCTGGTCGTCGTCCGCACAGGCGGGTGACGGGCCTGTCTGGATGCCCTCGTGCAGGGCGGAAGGCCGAAGGACACGGCGGCGTACCGTGCCGTCTCCGATGCGGGGGTGACGCTCTGGGTTCCGGAGGAAATTCGTTTTGTCGGTGATGTCATCAGGTTCAGGCGCGGTTCGCTGCGCCGGAAAAACCTCTTTTTCGCCGAGGGGGCCGTGATCTTCTGAGAACTGGCGGGAAGAACCGGCGCAATTCGTGATAAAATACACGAACGAGGACGACCAGTCCCGCCGGGAGGAGAGAAAATGTCGTCGGTATCGAAGATGGGGCATACCTTTCTTTTTGAGGAAGGGCGCTGGAAGGCGGAGGGTTTTTTCCGGGACGCCCGGGGGCACACGGTTCTCGCCACGGCAGAGACATGCATCTTGCACAGCTGGGACCGCTGGGTCATGGAAGGGTTCATTGAGATCGAGGGCGAAGTGCCCCGACGGATCGAAAACCGCTACCTCGTGGAGCCCTTCGACGGCCGGGACATCACGTCCTGGACATCGGAAAACCCCGCCCTGGGAACCCTCAGGGGCACCTTCACCATCGTCGGGGACTCAATCCTGTCCTGTTACAGTGACGCCTCCGGCGAATACGGGGGGATGGAGTACCTCCGCTTCATCGACGGGGATTCCTACATCAACCGGGGTGCGCTGCTCAAGGAAGGGGAACTGGTCTCGTCCTGGTCCGTCACGCTCAGAAGAGTCTGAAGCCGGGAACGGACAAGGTTGTGATACATTCATGGCGGTGGAATGCCTTCCACCGCCATTGTCTTGCTTTTTGGGGGAGGGAAACAGATGAGCCGACTGGATGGATATGCAGGAAAGATCCTCCGCGTCGACCTGACGGCGGGGAAGTGGTTCCTCGAGCCTTTTGACGAAGACGATGCGCGACTGTACCTGGGCGGCGCGGGAATGGCCGTAAAGATCCTTTACTCGGGAATGCCTCCGGGAGCGGACCCGCTGGGGCCGGAGAACCTGATGGTTTTCGCCACGGGGCCCCTCACGGGAACGGGCGCCCCGGGATCGGGAAGCATCGA
>JBNGCT010000110.1:0-4070 GCA_049974965.1 Thermovirgaceae bacterium | reverse complement strand
GTCCCATACAGACACGTTACCCATGACATTTTCCCTGTCCGTTGACAGATAGCTGTATTGAGACAACCGGTGACAACGCCGCCGGCTCGTTTCTTATTTCGTTCCAAGGAAACAAGGCCTTTTTCAGGCAGCAGACCGACAAAAGTTCCAGAGCGGTGATTCCGGCTTGTATTGAAAACCAAAAAACGGTCAAGTTATTTCATTTTATTTAAATTTTCTATACCATAGTTGCATCTTTCGCGCTATTCGGTATAATCCATTATCCAGCTTGGAACCTTTACAAAAAAGGAGAAATGACAGGAAAAAGTCATGACAAGGAGGAATCTTCCGATTCTGTACACATTGAGAGAATTCGCCAAGGCAGTCCTTTTGGGCGGTCTTGTGTGTTTTACCGTGGGCCTGGTCGCCGGCGGCAGCCTCACCCACTCACCACCAGCCGTCTTCGCGAAACAGGCGGAAGCAAGGCAAAGGACCATCATGGCCGATGCAATTGACGAGTCCGTCCATTCAGCACTGGAAAAAATGGGGCTTTGTGCACAAGACCTTTTTGCATGGTCGCAGGAGCAGCCGGCTTCAAACATCCGCTACCTCTGGGGATGGGAGCGCCACGACCAGAAAAACGCCTCCGTCATCGCGCTCTACATCGCCTCCCAGAACAAGGATATCGAACCGCTGGAGGCCTGGCGTCAGGCCGTATCCTTCGTCCATTACAGCAAGAAATACGACGTCCCTCTCGGCCTCACCGTTGCCGTGGCAAACACCGAAAGCCATTTCAGGTCCCAGGCCAGAAGCGGCTATGGCGCCATGGGCGTCATGCAGGTCGCCTGGCACGTTCACGAACACCTGCTTAAGGCAAACGGCATCGCCGCCGCAAAGGAGCTCCATGACCCCGAAAAGGGCATCGCCGCCGGAACCCTGCTGCTTTCGCGCTATCTCAACCACTACGGCAGCACCCAGCGGGCTCTGGGCCGTTATTACGGCGGCGCCGTCAGCCGGTACTGGCCGAAGGTCTCCCGCTATATGGCAAAGGTCAAAAGCTGGGGACTCAAGACGGAGATCTAGAAAAAGGCATCACGGGCCGAAACGCCCGATATAGGCATCCACATCGAATTTCCGTCGGCTTCCGGCGGCGTTCATGTACCGGACCTTCCCGAAAACCGGCCGCTCGGGCCAGGCCCTGTCGTGAACGCCGCCGATGCTCCAGGCCACCCCGGCATAGCCGTTGGGGTCCCGTCCGTCCAGTTCGTACCTGTCATTGAGGGCAATCGCCCTTTCCATGGCCGCTTCGGGCGAAGGGGACCACTCCAGGATCTTTTTCGCCCAGTACATCCTCATGTACCCATGCATCTTCCCTGTCTCCTTCATTTGCTTCTGCGCCGCATTCCAGAGCGCGTCATGGGTCCCGGCCCCTTCAAATTCCTCCATGCTGTAAACATATTCCCTTGGGTCGTTCCGGTGTTCGTCGAGGGCCTTTTTCGCCCACTCGGGGAAGGCCTGCACGCTGTCATAATGCTCTTCGTAAAAACAGAAGTTGTCCGAAAGTTCCCGCCGGACGATCAGCTCTTCGATAAAGGCCTTTGTCCCCTCCCCTTCTGGAGCGGTTTTCAGGGCCTCCATGGCCGCACGCTGGGGCGCCAGGTGGCCGAAATGCAGCCAGGGCGAGAGGCCCGACTGTCCATCGGCCAGTGGGTCGTTCCGGTCCGTGTGGAAACGTCTGAGTCCATCCTGGAGGAATCCGTCAAGCCTACGAAGGGCCGCATGACTTCCGGGGGGAAAACCCTCGGGAAGGTCAGCCCTGCTGCAGCCGCAAAACCGGAAACCCTCGTCCCAGTCAACGGATGGGATATTCCCTTCCCATGGGAAAGGCTGTTCGAGCCCGGCGGGAAAGTCATCGAGAAACTGCGAAAGAAGCCTGTGGACCTTCGGCCTCAGGGTGTAGGCGGCGTACTCCTTTTTGTTCGAAGCTTTCCGGCAGGGCACGACGTTGTGGGCGTCCACCTCGAAGACGGGGATCCGGCACCTCTCCGCCACCTCGTCACGCCAACGACGCTTGATCCTCAGTGGGTCGAAATCCGTGAAAAGGGCCGCAGCCTTCAGCTCCGATAGAAACCGCGGGATCTCCTCCACGGGGTCCCCAAAAAGAAGGAAAAAGGGAATGCCCCGTTTCAGCAGACCCTTTTCCGTTTCGCGAAGGCCCTCGAGCATGAAGGCGTACTGGCGCCGTCGCGCCCCCAGAAACTCCGGCACCAGGCAAAAGACCACACCCAGGGACCGCCCCCGGTCGGCGGCCATCTCCCTGGCGAAGACCAGGGCCCAGTTGTCATGAGCGCGCTGGTCCCGGCTCATCCAGTAAATCACCGGCCCCTCGCCGAATTGTTCCCTTTTCAGTGAAAACAGCCTGTCCTTTTTCATCGGCCTTCCTTTCTCCATGTACGGGCTTCCCGGGCGATTTCCTTGACAACTCCGGTGAAACCGTCCATGTCGGTTCCGAAATCGATCCTGTAGCAGGGCACCCTTTTCAGAAAGTCCGTGAGAAAGAGGAATTTTTCCTTCGCAAGCTTCGGGATGTCGCAGTTGATGGTCACCGGAAAAAGATGCTGCACCGCCCCGGAGGGGGGGATTTTTTCCCAGGAACTGCCCCTAGCCCCGGTCTGGTTGAGCACGCACAGCCCCTTTACAGAGGTTTCAGAAAGATGGGCAAACCCGCAATCTCTCATTCTGTAATACAGATCCTCGTCGCTTTTGTGGAAAACCTCTTTCTTGCGGAAGAGGGGGAAAAACCGCCTCACGGAACTCTCCGCCACCTTGACGACGTCACAGAGGGATGCCGCCCGATACGCATCGTCGCACCGGGCGAGAAGGATCCTTTCGTCGGACAAAACGGGGAAGCCCCTTTCCATGAGGGCGAAGGCCGAGGACGATTTCCCGCTTCCGGAATCACCGGTGAACACCAGCCCCGCCCCGTCCACATTCACACAGGAGGCATGGATTGAGTGGATCCCTGCCGAAAAAAAAAGGGAATACAAAAAAAGGCTCCCGAAAAGGTAACTCCTGTGAAAATGCCTGTCAGGAAGTGTGCTTTCACCCTCATTGAAAAAGGCCCTGTACGTGCCCGTCTCAAAGTCGAAGACGCCGCATCCGAGGCCTTCCAGTTCCAGTGTTTTCGACCTGGTCCCATACCGGTAAACCAGAGGGAGGGTGTGCTTGTCGTCCAGGATCAGCTTCCTGTCCTTGACCGAAACCGTCTCTTCTTCACTGATGCCGCAATGTCTTTTCGCGTCGGTTGCGATCTCGAAAGCGACCTCCAGCAGAGGCAGCTCCAATCCCGAATCGGTTTCAGGCGGATACACGAGGCACATTTCCATTTCACTGGCCAGCGAAACAGGCCTGAAAGTCATCCGGACCCCGGCCCCGAGAAGGGTAAATTCCCTTTTTGCTTCGGAACGGCTTGTGTCCGGCGTCACGGTCACCCCTCCAGCATGACCTTGTATCCCCGGATATTTTCCCGGGATTCACGGAAAAGGCTCCCCGACAGATTGAGCCAGGCATGGCCTTTCAGCAGCGATTCCTCTTTTTTCACACCAAGGAAAAACTTCGTATCGATGCCGCGTTTGCGCGCCCAGGCGTGAAGGACCAGGGACCTTCTCAGGCATGGCCGGTGCGAACGGAGACATCGGCAGAGGAAAAACCCGCAGACCCTCCAGATCTTGTGAAGCTTCTGCAATTCCTTCTCCCCGGGAGGACGCCTGACGCCTTTTGCCCTTGCCTCGATGGTCCCCAGGATTTTGGGCAGGGGTTTCTTCAAAACCCAAAGGTCCACCGTGTACCGCAACACCTGCACCGAAGACGTCATGATCAACGGGAAATCTCGGGGAAGCTCAAACCCCCGGTATTCCGGCACGTCATCAGTCCTCCCCCGTTTTTCGCTGGACGAGCCCCTTGTCCAAAAGGTCCGCCACAAGGCCGTCCAGGTCTTTCTCCATGGTCGGCCGGTCCACGTCATATTCCTCTAGCATGAGGTCCAGGATCCCCCCGATGGCGCGCTTGCCGTCGATCTTGTCCCACACGGA
>JBNGCT010000109.1:0-4099 GCA_049974965.1 Thermovirgaceae bacterium | reverse complement strand
GGCCACCATGCCGTGGGAACCCGCGCCCCAAGTGGTGATGCTTCCGGTTTCGGTGTTCTTTACGTCGGAAGAGGTAACGGCATACATGCCCCAGGCGTCGTCTCCATGGGTGATGATGGAACCGCTGTTTTCGGCGTAGGAAAAGTACGACGCCTCCATGCCGTGGGAACCGTCGCCCCAGGTCTCTATGGTTTCCAGTCCGTAATGGAATATTTTTGAAGTTTGGAAGGCCACCATGCCGTGGGAACCGGCTCCGCCTGTTTCTATGGTCCCGTAATTGTCGGCGCTGGAATTGTTCCAGGCATACATGCCATGGGCTTTTACGCCGTCAGTTATTATGGTTCCCCTATTCTCCAGAATCGAGCCCATCTGGGCATACATGCCATTCGCCTGATCTCCGCTGGTGACGACAAGACCGATGTTCGTCGCCAGGAGTCCCCCGTAAACGCCTGTCCCTGCGACCATGCCATGAGCCAAAAGTCCTACAGTGGACACAGAGGAATTATTGATTACCACACCGTTATCCGAGTCGGCGTGCATGCCCGGCTCGGAATCGGTATCGACAAGATTCTGGTTGACCCATAGGTCGTCGCTGGTGGCACTGGTCAACAACGTCGAGGTCGCCGTCCCCGTGTTTTCCGTTGCAAAACCGTCCCCACCGACGAGCAAGAGCGCCATTACCAAAAACAGGATGAAACCCCGAAAGATCAGCGTCTTTGATGACTGCAATTGGATCCCCTCCTTTCGTTCTTCTCTTCCATGGCCTTCGGCCGCCGAAGGCGGCCATTCATGTGAGGTCTGGAATATGGGAACCAAGGGCTTTGCCAGAAAGCTTCGCCTTTTCAGGTTTTTTACCGGGCCAGGGAAACAGCCTCTGTGTGATGAAAAAGGGCGGATCGAATAAGGGAAGGGGAAAGGACAATCAAAAAGTTGCGTCACGCATAAAAAGCTTCTACGTAAACCTTCGAAAGGCATCCTGAAGGTTTACGGTTCCTCCGGCAATGCGGCCCTTTCGGGTATAAAAAAGGCTGCAGGTCCTGCGGTTGCGTCACCACCTTTTGTCCTGAAATGCTCTTTCTGGTCAGTTCCGACCGGGATACATGCTGCTCGGTTGCCGGAAACTTTCGAACCTTTTTCAATATATAACGTCATGATGAATTGTCAATAATCTAACGAGACATTGCCAAGGCGGAAAGTTTTTTATACGCCTATTGTACTTGTTATTATGATAAAGATTCAACCTGATGGCTATGGCGGGAAAGAAGGTCCGACAGATGAGAAGAAACAAACGAACGTTCAAGGAAATCTTCGCCGCTGACAGGTAAAAGGGAAGGCCGGTTTTCCGGGGATTTATATTTTTACCGGCGGCGAACCGGACAACCTTCGAAAAAGGAGGTTTTGAGCAGGCCCGTTCCACCCCGGAACCGTGTGAGGCCTGCCGTTTCTTGCGACGGCAGGCCCCCGTCGTCTTTTGTGCGTTTTTACCCTTCGGCTTTCATCCCTTTCAGCCAGTCGACGACGCTGCGGATTCCCCTTTTGAGGTCGACCCCGGCTGAGAAGCCGAGGGTCTCGCGGGCCCTGGTGACGTCAAGCCGGCTTTCCATGAGTTCACCGGGCCGGGCGTCGCCGTGTATGGCTTCTTTCGGGCCGCCGGCTGCTTCTGCCAGGAGGCGGTGCAGGTCGTTGACCGATGTGGAGGTTCCCGTGCCGATATTGAAGGCTCCTTCGTCGGGGATGACGCAGGCGGCGGGGTTTCGCCTCAGGTGATCGATGGCCAGAAGGTTGGCCGCCGCCACGTCTCCCACGTAGACGTAGTCGCGGACCTGTTCTCCGGTACCGAAGATGGTCGGCCTTTCGCCTGCCAAAAGCTTTTCGGCAAAGATGGAGATCACGCCCGCCTCGCCGCGGGGGTCCTGCCTGGGGCCGTAAACGTTGCCGTACCTGAGGGCCGCCGTGGGGAGGCCGTAGGTCCTGCCGTACACGTACAGGTAGTGCTCCACCGAAGCCTTGGCCGCACCGTAAGGGCTGATGGGAGACTTGGGGGATTCCTCCCGGGCGGCGACGGGCGTTTCGCCATAGATGGCGCCTCCCGTGGAGGCGAAGATGAAGCCTTTGACGCCGTGCTTCGCAGCTGTCTTGAGGAGGACGATGGAACCCACCACGTTGACCCGGGCGTCGAATGCGGGGTCGGCCACGGATTTTCTTATGTCGATCTGGGCGGCGTGGTGGTCGACAATCTCCGGCCTGAAGCGGGCGAAAAGCCTGTCCACCGCCGCTTCGTCCTGTATGTCGCACTGTTCGAAGGCCGCCTTCGGGTTGATGTTGTCTTCCTTCCCTGTGGAAAGGTCGTCGATGATAAGGACCTCGTTGCCCGCGTCGACAAGGGCATCCACGATATGGGAGCCGATGAAGCCGGCTCCGCCTGTCACAGCAATTTTCATGGCGTCACATCCCCCGGAAATTGTCTGATGCAAAAATATCCTAGCACAAGGAGCCCATGGAATTATCTCCTGCAGTCTTTTCCCGGAACCGGTTCAGAAGGGAACGACGGACCCTGCGCCGACGGCTGTCCCGCTTTCGCCGAAGGACAGAAAGTATGGCATTTTTGACCACGCTACCGTCTTGTGCGCGGCTTATTCCTCTTGTCTCCTGAGTCGCGCCGCCAGGGCATGGGCCGAAAGGCCCTCCTCCCGCGCCATCATCTCCGCAACGGGCGAAAGGTGTGTCACCCCTTCGGGCGTCACCTTCTGGACCGTGCAGGTTTTCAAAAAGGTTCCGACCCAAAGCCCCCCGGTGTACCTGGCCGCACCCATGGTCGGCAGGGTGTGGTTGGTCCCGGCCACGTAATCGCCGAAGACTTCGGCCGACCCCGGCCCCAGGAAAAGGGACCCGTAATTTCGCAACCCTCCGGCCAGGGCTTCGGGGTTTTGGGTATTGACCTCGAGGTGTTCCGGCGCGGTTTTGTTGGAATACTCCACCGCTTCCTCGAGGGAACCCGCCACGAGGATTTCGCCCCTGGCCTTCCAGGAGACCCGGGCCGTTTCGGCCGTGTCGATCCCGTCAAGGAGCCGCTCCACTTCGCTTTCAACCCGGACCGCCAGTTTCTCGCTGGTGGTCACCAGGATGCCCCGTGCCTCGGGATCATGTTCCGACTGGGCCAAAAGGTCTGCAGCGACAATAACGGGATCCGCCGTTTCGTCGGCGATAACGAGGACCTCGCTCGGGCCCGCCACGAAGTCGATGCCCACCTTTCCGTAGACCTGCCGCTTGGCTTCGGTGACATAGGCGTTTCCGGGGCCCACGATGAGACACACGGGGGCGATCGTTTCCGTCCCATGGGCCGCCGCGGCCACCGCCTGGGCCCCGCCGAGAGCGAAGATTTCTTCGACGCCGGCGATGTCCAGGGCTACCAGCGTGGCCGCGTGGGGGAGTTCGGTACCTTTCACCACGGGTGTGCAGGCACAGATACGCCCCACACCGGCAACCCGGGCGGGAACTGCGAGCATCAATGCCGTGGAGAAGAGGGGGTACCGCCCGCCGGGCACATAGCAACAACAGGAATCGACGGGGATGATCCGGTGCCCCAGAAACACTCCGGGACGGAGCTCCTCCGGCGGAAGGTCCCGGATCGTTTTCCTCTGCAGCTGCGCGAATTCCCCGATGTTGCCGGCCGCCGTCTTGATCGCCCCCAGGAGGCCCTTTGGGACCTTGCGGTACGCGTCGTCGATTTCGTCTGGGGAAACCCGGAAAGAGGTCCTGTTGTTGCGACTGAATTTGCGTTCATATTCCACGAGCGCCGCATCTTTTTTCAGGGCGATGTCGCTGATGATCCCGGCGACCCTTCGGGAAACCTCCGGGGCAGGAAACCCGGAACCTCCAACGCTTGAGGTTTGCGGGGCCTTGTGAATTTTCATGAGAATCACTCCTGTCACAAATGAAACATGCCTATCCTTCCATAAACAGGGAGTTTCGTCCATTTTCCCAGGAAGCCGGCAGGACACAAAGAAGGGGCGCGCATCTTTCCTGCGCGCCCCTTTTGAAAATCAGTAAATCCAAGATCCAACCCCGATGGGTTTGGGGGCCCTAGAACTCCCACTCG
>JBNGCT010000108.1:0-4109 GCA_049974965.1 Thermovirgaceae bacterium | reverse complement strand
GCGAACCGGGACGCCGCTTCAAGCACGTCCTGTGCGTTCCCCCCAAGAAGCGCAGCTTCCTCGTCGGGTTCAAGGCCCGCCTCGTCGAGCATCCGGCGGTACCGCTTCATCCCAAGCAGCGGAAAGTCGCTTCCGTAGAGGATCTTGTGCCCCACACCCGCGGCAAAAACTGCCCTGAACACACTGGCCTCGTAGAGAAAGGGAACGGCAGCCGTGTCGTACCAGGCATTCTGCAGGTAGATTTTCATCTCGGGCATCATCTCGTACTGCCACAGGCCGCCTCCCATGTGGGCAAAGACCACGGCAAGGCCGGGATGGTTCAGGCAAAAGGCCGCGGCTTCAGTGGGTCCCGCCTTCCCCTTGCCGGGATAGTCGTGACCCACCTGTTCCGCCGTGTGAAGGAGCAGAAACATCCCCGCATCCTGGCACGTGGCCGCGAGCCGCCAGGTCTGCCGCTTGTCGGTAATATCGAAGACCTGCCCGTCGGGAAAAAGCTCGCCCACTCCGATGAACCCGGCCTCCCGGCAGCGAAGGATCTCCTTTTCGAAATCCCGGGACAGGGGGTTCACCACGGCAAGCCCTTTGACCTTGCCTCCCGAATGGGCCACGGTATCGATGACATAGTCATTGCAGTACCGGCACAAGCCCGGGTCCCTGAAGGCAAAGCTCGTGGCCCAGCACTGGTCGATGCCGTCGGAGGCCATCATGTCAAAAAGGTCCTCGGCGACGGCCCACTTGTGGACCTTCCCCGAACAGAGCAGCCTGAAATAGGGCTCTTTTTCGGCGATCTTCTCCCAGTCTTTCACCACATCTGGCGGATACAGGTGAACATGATTGTCGATGATCATGGCGATTCCTCCATGGATGGGATTCTTCCGGCATTATAAACCCGAATGAGGCGTTACGAGGAGGGGATGGTCTTTTTGAGTTCCGTCACCATGTTGTGGGCCGCCCGTGTCGGCTCCGGCAGGCGGTATCTGGTGCAGCAGGAAAGCACCACTTCCGGGGCCCTTTCGATGGACACCCTGTGGCCGGGGCTCACGAAAAGGGGCTTCACACCCGTTCGGGAACGGAGCACCGTCCCGATGACCTCGCCGGTCTTTTCATCTTCCAGGGGGACGCGGCTTCCCTTTTCTGCGGGAAGGTCATCATGGCGCCCCACCAGTCGGCTTTTGGCCACCCCGACGGCGGGAACATCCAAAAGCACACCGAAATGCGCCGCCAGGCCGATCCGGCGCGGGTGAGCGACACCCGCTCCGTCCACGAGCCACACATCGGGCAGGACCTTGAGCTTTTCAAAGGCCTCGAAAAGTACCGGAATCTCTCTGAAGGAAAGGTACCCGGGCACATAGGGAATCGAATTTCCGAGGAAGGCCGATGCCGAATCCACGACGGACCAGTCCCTGGGGTCCATCACCACCGCCCCCGCGCAGGCCGTGGAGTATTTGCCCACTTTGGAGTAGGACACATCCACCCCGCCGAAGTACCGAATCGGGCGCGAAAAAAGATCCTCCAGAACGACCCTTGAAGCCAGCGTGTTCTGGAGGATCTTCCATTGTACAAGGCTCATTTTCCCCTTCTCACATTCAGAAAAAACATAGCCGAAATCCGTCTCCATATCTGCGTCACTGTGTCCGCCTGTCGGGGACGTAATCCTTTGTTTTAATGCATCAGTTCGTCTTCCAGTACACCAGGTGGACACCGGAAGATGAATAAGGGCCCGTTCCCGTGCCCTCGTCCTGTGCGAGTTCAAGTCCCGTCGGTATCGGCTCGCCGATGATGTTGCCTTCGTCGTCGAGGAGGACCAGGTTCCCCTGGGAATCAACGATCATCATGACGGCTTCCACATCGGAAAAATCGAAATAGTCCCCTGTTATCTCACCGTCAACGACATCGGCTTCCTCAAGTCGCTGCACGTTGCCCCCTCCCATCATTGTCTCGAAGAGGAAGGAATACAGCCTCGAAATCATGCTGTAATTCGGGTTGTTCCCCCTACCCTGCCTGCTCAACTCGTAGAACGCGAGAAAGAGTCTCTGGTCGATGAATACCGGTGAGGCAAGAACTGTCTTGCTCTCGGTAGTGCTCACCCCGTGCTGGAGTTCAAGCTGGACCACCAACAGGTAATCCTGGCTCTCCAGGGACGTAGCGGCCGTTCCCTCCTGGCCAGGTGGTACACGCATGGTGTACCTTTCCTCAGGAGTCATCGCAGCAATATCGGTCAGGTTTGCTATAAGCAAGGCTTCTGTATCCAGGTATGCATCACCCTTTACATTCCTGAGCAAAACATTCGTGGCAAGGTAGGTGTTTCCGCTCAGGTAGGTGATGTCGAAATCCGTCAATGGAGGGGCAATTTCGTCGCCACGTTCGCTCCTGAATGTTACGATCCATTCCGGTTCAGTTTCCTCCGGATTCAGGTTCCATTTATACACGGCACCATTTGAGAGATGAACGTAAACGTCGCTGAGCAAGGGTTCCTGGTAGTCTGAATCCTGTGGCGGAAAGGCTGACAGGATTCTGCTCGGGAATCTGGATTCCACTTCCTCACCGGTCAAATCGCCTATTTCCATGTAAGAAGCACTCTCTAAAGTCTCGATTTCACCTGTATAGCCATTAACAAAATATCCAGACCTCCTGACGCTCCCGTCGGACGGGTCTGCGTCGACCCATTTGTACCGGTTGCTTTCGTCCACACCGAGGATCACCACGTGCCAGGTCCTGTTGCCGTCACCGTCCTTGGTGTACCCGATCAGGGGCTTGCTGACTGAAAATTTCATGTCGGCCAAAGCAGCGTATTCCGAATCCTCCGCCCCAGACGAGTTTTCGGGCAGGTTCGCCGAAAAGGACCTCGCCGAATTTGTGAAAGAGACGTTGGAAACGGACCACAGCGTCTCCAGGGCGTCCTCGGTGGGTGTCTCCCCCAGGTCCGTCACATCGAAGGCATAGACACCGAAGGCGCGCCCCTTGTCGGATTCGGAGACCGTCGGTGCCGCCGTGGTCGGGTTGTACTCGCTCTGCTGCAGTATTGTCCAGGCGTCCTGGGGCTTGGGGACCTGCTTTGTACCGATCCCCGTTGTCCCCACGGCAATCCGCCTCCACTGGCCGTCAATCTCCACGTCCCGCACGGTGACGGGGCCGTCGAGGACGGTCAGCCTCCTGGAGCCGCCAGAATAGGTTTCGCGCAGCTCGCTGTAAACGGCCTGGCGCAATGACGGATTCGGGACGGCCAGCCAGCTCCTGTTGACGTAGGGCGTGGAATCGGGAACATCCACGTTATGGGCTTCAAAGGCCTGCAGCGCCCCCTGGTTGGTCGGCCAAAAGCAGACGTACCTGTCCTCCCACGCGGCAGGACCCGATTCGTACCCGGTCTGCGAGCGATAGGAATAGAGCCAGGGGTCCACGGGCCAGATCATCTGGGGAGGGGCATGCCCCGAGTCGGTGAAATAAAAATCCCCCTCACCTATATGCTGGTCGTTGATCAGGAAATTCCTCCACTGGTCAAGGTAAAGCTCCGGGTCATCAACGGAAAAATCGGCCACGAGGAAATCCTCGTTCGCCACCTCCTTCGGCAGCAGGGGATCGCCATACTCAAACCAGACGGCCACGTATTGCGGGAAGACGGACCCGCCTGTCAGCTGGGGCCTGATCCACTCGTTTGTGGGATTCCCCCACGTCGTATTCCCCAGCACCACGAAAAGGTCGTCTGTTTGGGAAATGGTCGGGCGGACAGTGGTGTATCCCGTGATGACTTTCGAATCATCGCTCACGGTAAATTCTTCGATGGTGAAAAACAGGTCCGCCCCGACCTGGTGCATGTAGCCCTGGTCATCCACCGTGGTCGGCCCGAAGAAAGGCCAGGGCACCGCTTCCCTGCCGATGCTGAGAAAAGTGGCCGGCTCCTGGAGCGAAAGGTCGTTGATCTGCCGGGAAGGCTCCGGCCACATGGGCCAATCCTGACTATCTACTGTTGTAATTTCCACCGCCTCAACGGGAATGCCGGGGCAAAACAGCATGCAAAGCAACAAGACAGAAAAAACAGCCACTGCTGAGAAAAACCTGTGCCGTCCAATGATTTTCATTGCGTCACCACCACCATTGCTTCTATTGTGACT
>JBNGCT010000107.1:0-4157 GCA_049974965.1 Thermovirgaceae bacterium | reverse complement strand
CATCAAAAGTACCCCCAAGCAGTTGACTTGCGACCTGGTATGCCCCACGGAATTCATCATATCAGAAGGATTACTCCCCTGAGCCTTGCCGGTTTCCGGGCTTCCGGTAAAAATAATGAAGGATCCCGCAGGATGCTGAACGGCGCATGTGTAAATCAACGGAAGCATTGGGAAAGGGAGGGACATGTCATGACTCAAAGACCGGCTGAAATCCTCGGCATCCTTGGAGGTATGGGACCTGCGGCAACGGCGGAGTTTTTCAGCCTCATCTGCAGTCGTGCCCCTGCAGAAAAGGACCAGGACCACCCGAGGGTCTACATTCTGTCCGATCCCCGGATACCGGACAGGACGGAAGCCATCATCGGGAACGGGCACGACCCGGGGCCCTGCCTCCTGGAAGACATGGAGAAACTGGCAGGATGGGGAGCCTCTTTCCTCGCCGTCCCGTGCAACACGGCCCATGTCTTCATAGACAGGTTCTCCGGGAAAATCCCCCTGCCTCTTGTCCACATCGTCGATGCGACACTCTCCGAGGCGGCCGTGCACAACCCTGACGGCGCCTGGCTCGCCGCCACAAAGGGCACCCTGGCCTCCGGAATCTATAAACGCCATGCCGAAGAAAAGGCCTATCCCCTGAAAACCCCTTCACCGGATTTCCAGGAAGAAATCCAGGAGACGGTTCGGCTTGTCAAGGCAAACAGGACGAGCGAGGCCGGACTGCTGCTTCAGGGCGTCGTCAAAGGGCTCTGGAAGCTGCACGACCTCCCGGTGATCGCCGCATGCACCGAGCTTCCCCTGGCCTGGGAGGCATCAGGGCTTCCCCCGGGGAAAATGATTTCAAGCCTTGAAACCCTTTGCCTCGCGTGCCTCCGGAGGCTGTACCCGGGGATACGCGCCTGATCTGTCACCTTCGGAAGTACAGGATGTGCTCAAGCAGTCTCGCCAGCCTGGAGGCGGATGGTCCCATCCTGAAGACCGCTTCGTCCACCGGCCGCCCATCATGATGCGACAAGGCGGGGGTCTTGGACCGGGCCAGGATCTGGCTCGGATAAAGGCTTCTGTGGCCGCTGAGGGCAAATGAGATCACTGAAACGACGGCGGCGAAGACGCCTGCGGTGTTCCCGAAAAGTTCCGTGGCGAGGATGACAGCCGCTATCGGGGTGTTCGCCGATCCGGCAAGGACACCCACGAAGCCGAGACCACCGAAAAAGACGGGATCAAGGCCCAGGAGCGAGGCAAAGGCCGAACCCGCGGTGGTCCCGACGAAAAAGGTGGGAGTCAGAACGCCGCCGGTCCCCCCGAAGGCAAGGGTCACCCCTGTGGCGAAAGACTTCAGCGCAAACGCATAGAGGGGGACCTCTTTTCCCTTGAAGATTTCAATGATGGTCGATTCGCCGAGGCCCAGGCAGAGGTTTCCGAAAAAGAACCATATCAGAAGCAACACGGCGGATCCAAGCAGGGCCTTGGCGTATGGGCCACAAGTGATTTTTTTCGCCAACCGTTCCATTGATGAAAGCATTTCGATATGAAACAGGGAAACGAAACCGAAGAAAACACCGGCGACTACGACAATCCCGAAGATCCCCGGCGAAAAGGGCGGGACTTCGACAAGGGCGGAAATGTTGTAGGGAGTCCCGAGGAAAAGGGCCGTCCGATAGGAAACGATGCCACTGATAAAAGACGGGAGCAGGACATCATACAGGATTTGCCCCATGAAGAGAACTTCCAGACCGAATACGGCACCCGCAACGGGTGTCCCGAAAACAGCGGCAAACCCGGCGGAAATTCCGCAGATCACGAGCTTCCGACGGTCCTTCTTGCTGAAGCCGGCGGAAGTTGCAAGGCCAGACATCAGGGCCGCCCCGATCTGGGCACAGGGACCCACCCGTCCCGCCGACCCGCCCGAGGCGATGGTCAGGATGGACGCAACCATTTTTACCGGGGCGATCCTGAGGGGAACGTGTCCCTTGAAGCTGTGCACCGCCTGGACGGCGATGTCCCTTTTCAGCTGCAGTCCCTCAAGATGTGAAAGCCTGACGGCGAAAACGCTCGCGAGAAACCCTGCCGGCAAAAGAAGAAGGCGCCACATCCCCGGATCCTTCGTCAGGGAGGATGCCACCTCGAGGGAACGGAGGAAAAGGGCTGAAAAGGACCCGACGACGACCCCGGTGAGAAGAGCCAGAACAAGCCATTTTACAAGCTCGAAAACCAGCGCGATTTCCTCTATGAAAAAAAACATTCTTCCCTTCGGGCTTTTCACCTGAAAACGTCCCCTTTGCAGTCTTTCGTCCCTTGCGCCTTTTCAGTCTCGCCTTGCGGGATGGGGCATCCCTTCGCCAGGAAAGCCGAGATAATCAAGGACCAGCCGCCAGGCTGCCAGATCATCAACGGGCCGCGGCGGGACCCTGAACGCAAGCGGGACCACCCGGACCAGGCCGTGCGGCGGGTGAAGCATCCAGTACAGCTTCCTTGCCCGAAGGGTTGAATAGGCTTCGGGAACCGTTTCAAAAGCAGCGCCCCGCTCCCTGAGATTCTCAGCCATTTCCTTCATCCCCGTACCTTCTCCGAGCAGAATGTTCCGGCACGGCGGAAGAGTAGCGTCGCTTGCGTTTCTTTCGCAAACCCATTCATCAAAACCCTTTGCCTTCCCTGCTGCCAGGGTATCAATCCACAGTCCGAAGGAGGGGCGCGGGGCGATGCCTGAAAGCAGAAGGCTCCCGCCGCTTTTCACCAGAGCCCATCCGAACTTTTCCCGTCCGGGATCTATGCCCGCGTACATCAGCGGTCACCCGTCGTGGACGCCCAGCGCGGATAGAGCCACATCCACTGGTGTGGATACTTCATGATCCATTCACCGATAACATCGTTGCAGAGTCTGACCGAGGCTTCCAGCTCTGTTGCGAAGTCTTCCCCGGAGGGTGGCTCGAGGGCCGGCAGCAGATGCAGGTCATGGCGGATTCCGTCGGGCCGCCTGACGATAAAGAGCGGAACAATTCTCGAACTGATCTTGTCGGCCATTTTCAGGGGGCCATAGGGAGTGCTTGCCTCCACACCGAGAAAGGGGACCACGATGCCTCTGTCGCCGAAATCCTGATCAAGCAGGACGCCGAGGATTTCCCCCTTCCTGAGACACTTCAGGGCCGCCTTCAGATCAAATCCCTTCCCGATTGTCTTGACCAGGGAACTGGCTCTCAGAAGTTCTATCAGATTTGTGATTCGGGGGTCTCTCTGCTCTGCTCCAATAGCGTTCATGGGGTACCCTTTCCGGCCCAAAACAGCAGCGGCCAGTTCCCAGTTGCCGAGATGCGCCGTCAAAAGGATGACACCGTGGCCTTCCGCCAGGGCCCTTTGGAGATTTTCTTCTCCATGGACCTCGACGTAAGCGTCGACGCTCGGTCCCAAAAGGGGAAGGCGGAGGAACTCGGCAAGGCTCCTGCCCAGGTTCAGATAGGAATCCCTCACGATACGCCGCGCCTTTGTAATTCCCACTCCGAGAACGTGGACGCAGCGTCTTTCCGCCCTGTCGACCCGTTTCTTGCTCAGGGCCCAGACAGCCCAGCCGACACATTTTCCGGCCGTAACGGCGGCACGATGGGGAAGATGCCACAGGATCCATCTGAAAAGAAGGATCGCCCGCCAGACGCATTCGCAGGATGTGTTTTCTTTTCCGTTCTTTCTCATGACGTCAACCTTCCCGCGTTGTCTTCTTGACGCCCCCCTGTTGTTTGCTAGACTAAATAGACATAGCACAAAATGGGAGGAGTGTGCGACGTGTTCCGCAAACTATTGTATCCTACAGATCTTTCCGAACTGTCATTAAAAGGACTTGAATGGACCGCCAGAAACCTTCTTCAGGGGGATTCGGAAATCCTGATCGCCCATGTGGTGGATCCGGCCGGCGGTACCAGGACCCCCGAAATCACCCATGACGCCGAGCAATACCTTGACCGCATCAGCGCCGGACTCTCGGCGAACAACACCCCGAACACGGTGTTCCTCGAAACCGGTGATGCCGCTGAAATCCTCCCGGATCTGGCCTATTCGTCAGGCTGCTCCGCGTCGGTCCTTTTCGTCCCGAGGCACGAAAAGGTCACTCCCTTCGTGCGGATGATACCGATTCCACATTTTATCGCGAAATGCCCGGAAGGCAGAATGCC
>JBNGCT010000106.1:0-4196 GCA_049974965.1 Thermovirgaceae bacterium | reverse complement strand
GGCAAGCATGTCACCGAGATCCCGCCGGGACGGTTCCGTCCGCCATCCAAACCCGTCAAGCTCGGCGTTCTCGCAAAAGGGAAAGAAGAGTAGCCTGAAAAAGCAGTGTTATCGTGAGAAATGCCAGAACGAGAGGCAAAAGAGGAACGTAAAATTCTGAAAGCAAAGGCAATGTGACATATCTTTCAGCAGTTCCATTTATTTTGAAGCGCCGTTCTTTGACGGATGCTCGCGGAAATTGTCTGGAAAAGAAATGACAAGATGCATGGAAAGTGACTGAAAACGATGAACGATGGTGGAAGATCGTTCAATTGACAAAGGGACTTCCGGGGGAGTCCCTTTGTATTTTGCTGATGGGCACAGGTTTTGCTGCGTGGTGCCAGGCGGCCACAAGCCGCAACAATGGTTCATAAGGTATAATATCGAGAACACAGAAAATATTTTATATTGTATAAAGGGCGGCCCCCAGCATGACTGTCAAAGAAGCCGTTCCAACGCCAGGGAAGAAATACAAAAAAGAAGACCTGATGGCACTTGAACCGGAACTGTTGGGAGCCCTGCTCAGGGAGAGGGTCCACCACAACATAGAAGTGCCCCTGTACTCGCTGCTTCAGAAATGGCCTTTGAAACCTGTTCCGAATTTCGGCCTTCAGGCCCAACTTGTCTATGAGGCATGGAAAGAAAGGGGTCTGCCGGAAAACAGGCCTGACATCGAATGGGTGAAACAATACATTGATATTGCCGAAAAGGTCAGGAGGGGCGAAACGCCCGATATCCCTGAAGAAGAACTGGTAACGCCCGAACCTTTCACAGACAGCGAAATGGAAGTTGCCCGGAAGTTGATATGGGGTCGGAAATCCATTCGGAACTGGGTCGACAAGCCTGTCCCCGATGAAATGATCGATCAGATCATGGAAGCGGGAAGGGCCGCCCCGGTTGGGTGCAATCTGGACGCTGTCCGTTTCGTCGTCCTTCGGACTCACGAGGAAAAGGACATGATCTGGAGCGACATATCGACAGAAAACGCGGTTGTCATCGTCATATGTTTTGACAAACGCGTCTCCGAAACGGTCGGGCAGGATACCATGGTCCCCCAGAATCTCGGTTTCGACGCTGCAGCGGCGGGCGACCACATGCTTTTAATGGCTCACGCTCTCGGACTCGGAGGCGTCTGGCTCTCGAAGACGGCGAAATCGCAATTTACGGAAGACACAGGCAAAAAGTTCAAGAAGGCCTACGGTTTGCCGGACTATATTGAAGTGGCCCTTCACATAGCTGTGGGGTGGCCGGCTTCGGGTATCATAAAGAGCAAGCGGATCCCGCTTTCGGACATGATCCTCCCGCGAAACATGGAGCGGACCGAGTGAAACAAATCGGAAAAACACTTTTACCGTGTATTTTTTGCAAAAAGAGACAGGGCTTCTTCGAGACAGAAAGCCCTGTCTCTTATTTTTTGTAGGGATCATTTTGCCGGTCGGGCGTCGTCCCGACGAGATTTCTACCAGCGGCCATGTCTTTACTTCCGGCTGATCGTAAAAACATGAAGCACACAGGCCCTTCGGGGTCGACCCTTTGATCGTTCATGCTGCACCAGCAGGTTTCACTACTGAAATATCTGCATCTTGAGCAGGTTTCTCCTTTGGACACTTTTCCACCTCCCTTCGACTCTCCGGCAAAGGCGCACGTGACAACAACGCTTTGGCTGCGGTCCCAAAAGCCGGATTCTGACTCCCTTGAAAGGCAAAAAACGGGCGAAACGGAAAGGACTGACGGGGAGAGGATAATTCTGGTTTCGGGAAAGTCTGGCTGGCCGTTTCCTGACACAGGATTTTTACTTATGGTATCGCAAAATCACTTTATTGTGCATCTGGAGTTTAAACACTTTTTGATTTTACGTCGTAATGCGCTATTATATCAAAATTAGGACAGTTCAACACGTTTGTATCTAAAACCATCGTCGTTCATAATTGCCTGGATTTTCAGGGCTTCAAAAAAGCCGACGGGGGGAAGATCACATGATTGAGCAGCTGAAATACCCGGTCAAAACGTTCGAGAATCAGGTTGCGCTTCCGAGACTTCCTGTTCCAGGGCTCGAGGAAACCGGTTCTCGATTGGTCGAATGGGTGACGCCCCTGCTTGATGAAGAAACACTTGAAGCAACCGTCAGGTCTGCAAAGGAATTTTTTTCGGCGGAAGGGCCCGGAATGGTGTTGCAGAAAGCGCTGGTGAAGCATGCTGCAAAGACAACGACCCTGAACTGGCTGGAACATTTTTGGGAGAGAATGTACCTTGCTGGCCGGGTTTCACTCCCGTTTTACAGCAATATCTTCTACATGCTTGCTCCCCGGCAATCAAGCGGGAAGCCGTCCCAATGCCGGAGAGCTGCCGACCTGATCATCTCGGCACTCCGGTTCAAATCGTTGATTGACACCGAAACTCTTCCTCCCGACGTCGAAAGAGGCAAACCCATCTGCATGAATCAGTACAGGAAAATGTTCTCCTCGGCCAGGATACCAGGCAATCCGATCGATACCCTCAGGAACCCGTGTTCAAAGGAGGACCCGACGTCCGTGTCGGAGCGGCATGTCATCGTTGCGAGGAAAAGGCGTTTTTTCCGTGTAACTGTGATCGACGCAAACGGAAAGGCTTTTCCCGCTTTTGAAATTGAAAGGGTCCTGGAGCGAATCATGGATGAAGTTGATGTTCCGACCGATCCTGTCGGGGTGCTGACGGCCGTTTCAAGAGATTTTTGGGCCGAGGCCAGAGGACGGCTGCGGGAGATCTCCCGACGGAACCGGTCGAATCTTGACGAAATCGAGAGGGCATTGTTTTTGGTATGCCTGGAGGAACAGCAGCCCCGATCCATGGATGCCCTCTCGGAAATCATGCTCATCGGGGACGGGCGTTCCCGATGGTTCGACAAGGGTATGCAGTTCATCGTCTGCCCTGACGGGGCAGCGGCCATTAATATGGAACACACCGCAACGGACGGGTCCGTCATGGTCCGCTTTGCACGGTTCGTCGCAGAGGACTGCGCGGATTTGAGGAAACGGCAGGGTGCGGGAGCGAATTGCCCTGTCGAGGAGCTTCGTTTCGAACTTGATGATGAGCTCAGAACCGCCATAGATGATGCCGAACAAGCCTGTGATGCGATGATTGCCGATACGGCGACGCGTGTCCTCCTCTTCAAGGATTTCGGCAGGGAAAAGGTCAAGGGTCTTTCTGCGCCTCCTGATGCCTTCATCCAGATGGCCATGCAGCTTGCCCAACAGGATGTTTGGGGAGGCCCCAGGAGTACTTACGAAGCCGTCATGACGCGACAGTTTCTTCACGGGAGGACGGAAGCCGTCAGAGCTGTTTCAAAAGAGTCCGTTTGCTTTACACATGCCATGAGGGAACCGGTTGCTACCGCTTCCGAGAAGGCCGCGGCGCTCAGAAAAGCCGTTGAAAGGCATTCGGCGAGGATGAGAGAAGCCAAGGATGGACACGGTGTCGAACGGCACCTGCTTGGACTTTTGAACATCTGGAGGGAGTCGGGCCCGGAGCTGGGCATCCCGGAGACGCCTGCGTTCTTCAGTGACAAGGGATTCAGGACCCTGACAAGGACACTCCTTTCAACGAGCACTTCGAGTGCTGCAGGAATGTTTCTAGCAGGCTTCGGGACCGTTGACGACGAAGGTCTCGGGGTGAGGTACCTCGCCTTCCCCGACAGGATTCATTTCAACGTCACTTCGAGAAAGGCCCTGAAAAAAGAAATGAACTGTTTCGTCGAAGCCCTTGAATCGGCATTGTCTGAAATGGCAGAAGTCTTGCAAACGGTCAGCCCTGTGTAAAAACCTTCATTGTGAAGTCAGCCATAGCGAGAGTGATTTCCTTCAATCGATGCTGAAAGCCAAAAGTGGATGTCGGCAAGATTTCCTCGCGAATGACCGGTTTCTGAAAGGAGATTTATTGACACCTCCGGAAAGAAACGGTAGAATCGCTTCAACCATTTCATGGGGGTAGCTTTTATGAGTCAAAACCTGAATCTTCGCAACTGGTGGTGGCAGACTTCTTTGGTCTGCCCCCAAGAGCCTGAAGGAATGTAACGTCTGAATTGTCAGGGGCCTTGGAGGCGGATCCCGCAAGGGATTCACTGCGAGGCCCCTTTTGTTTTGAAAAAAACCGCGATACAAAAAGCGGGGAGGGGCTTCGAA
>JBNGCT010000105.1:0-4209 GCA_049974965.1 Thermovirgaceae bacterium | reverse complement strand
CTCGACGCCCTCCGCAAGATGGCGATCTCCTCGGCACTGCCCTTTACGCTCATCATGCTTGTGCTCTGTTACTCCCTCCTCAAGGCTCTTCGCTATGAACACGCCTATGAACGGAGCCCTGCCAACAATTCCAGCCGGCAAGACTAGCTGTTTTTCCTTTCACAAGGGATTGCCGCAGACCTCCCACGCCTGAATTTTCCGAAAAATGCATCTTGACAGAGCGGTGCTGTGCTCCTATGATCATTATGAATCCATATCTGGATACAACTTTGTTAAGAAGGTGAACATATTGCCTGGAATCACGGCAGAGCAGAAAGCCTATGACGGGATCATCGACCTCATGCTCTCCAAGACCTTCGCACCGGGAGACCGTCTCATGGAAACGGAGCTCGCGGAGAAACTCCACGTAAGCCGCACCCCCGTCAGGAACGCCCTGCGGCAGCTCATCGCCGAAGGTCTCCTGGAAACAGATCACCACAGGGGATGCCACATCCCGAAGCTCAATGCACGGGACATGCAGCAGAATTTCCAGGCCAGGATTTTCCTCGAAGGCAAGGCCGCCATGGAGGCCGCACACCTGCGAACAGAAGAAGACATATCAACCCTGAGAAGCCTTCTCGAGCAGGAAAAGGATTTTTACAAAAAGGGCGAAGTCAAGCTTTATACAGATGTGAACAAGAAGCTCCATCTCACCATAGCCTCGCTGAGCCGGAACACCTATATCGAAAAATTCGTCCGCCAGACCTTCTGGCGATCGGAACTCTATATTTTTTATTTTGACCGTTTCTACGCCCCGGAATTGTCGAAGGAACTTCTCCGTGACCCCCACAAATCCATCAGCTGCATTGAACACGAAAAGATCGTTTCCGCCATCGAGAGCCGGGATTCCTCGGCGGCGGAAGTGGTTATGAAAGCCCATCTCCAGAGCACCCTTGATTACCTGTATCCCCGTTTCCGGGTGTACGGCACGACCGGTGCGGTCGGTCTTACCACGCCGGAGTAGACATCATATTCCCAAAAGACGGGAGGTGGAAAAGACACCCAATGCTCTCAGGCACCTCACTGGAAAGGCCAAAACAGAAAGGAGAGTTTTAAGCTGATGGAGCATTACGGATTTTTATCTATTCTTCCGCCACTGGTGGCGGTCATTCTGGCCGTCAAGTACAAGAATGTCATCATGGCTCTTTTCACGGGCTCGCTCCTGGGGACTTTTGTCCTGGCAAAGTGGAATCCCATCGCCGCCCTTTCAATGCTCATCAAGGATTACATTTTCGCCCAGGCAGCCAGCTCCTATAACTCGAGCCTGCTCGTCATGATGGTCTTCATCGGGGGCTTCGTCGGGGTCGTGACTCACTCGGGCGGTGCTGCAGCCTTTGCCAACTCAGTCGCCCACTGGATCAACAACCGCTTCAAGGCCCATCTCGCGGTCTGGTTCGCGGGCATCGCCATCTTCTTCAGTGATTCAGGGAATCCATTGATCCTGGGCCCGACCTTCCAGCCAATTACCGACAAGCTCAGGATGAGTCGTGAAAAACTGGCCTGGCTTCTGGACAGCACGGCGTCACCTGTCTGTATCCTCATCCCCTTCATCGGGTGGGGAATCTACATTATGGGATTGATCAAAGAAGAGTTTGATGCCGCAGGGATTGCCGAGTCCGAATTCACGGCCTTCCTGAACGTCATTCCCTTTCAGTTTTACGCCCTGGGCACCTTGTTCATGATCCCCCTGGTTGCCTACCTCGGCTTTGAGTTCAGTTCAATGTATCGCGCAGAAAAGCGGACCATAGAAACAGGACAGCCCTTGTGGCCCGATGCCAAGCCCACCAGGCCCGCCGTTGAAATCGACGAAGAGACGGGCTCCAAAGCCAGGGCTTCCATGATGGTGCTCCCCCTGATCGTTCTTTTCGTCTGTATTTTCGGTCTGCTCATTCCTCACGGGTTCCCCTTCAAGGCACCTCCCGGCTCGGTCCTTCGCATGGCTCTGTGTTTCGGCTACTTCATGGGAGCCATTACCTGCATCGGACTGATGGTAAAACACAAGGTCAAGACCGGCTCGGAGGCCTTCAAGATGTACATGGACGGCGCCAAGGAGATCGTGTTCATCCTGATGATCCTGGTGCTGGCCTGGTCGCTTGGCTCGGTCTGCAAGGCCCTCGGCACGGCCAACTACATCGTCATGCTTACCCAGGGGACGGTACCCGGGTGGATCGTACCGGCACTGATCTTCATCACCGGCGCGGCCATCAGTTTCGCCACGGGATCATCCTGGGGAACCTTCGCCATCCTGATGCCCCTGGCGATCCCCATGTCCATCTCGCTGGGTGCGCCCCTTTACGCCTCCATCGCGGCGGTTCTGAGCGGCGGCCTCTTCGGAGATCACTGTTCGCCGATTTCGGACACTACCGTTCTCTCATCCATGGGTGCAGCCTGTGACCACATCGATCACGTCAAGACCCAGGTTCCCTACGCACTCACCGTCGGGCTCGCCAGCATCATCAGCTATATCGTCGCCGGTTTCACCGGTACAGCGATAACTCTGGTGCTCGCCCTTGCACTGGTTGTGGTGTTTACGGTGCTCTTCAGTAAAATCTGGGGAGCCAGGATGCACAACTTTGTCTATACGGGAAGTCCGAGGGACAATTAGAATTACAAGCATACGGGGGCGGATGCGGCAACAAAACGCCGCTTCCGCCTTTTTTTCATACTTCTAAAGATCCTCAAGGAAGGTGTTTATTGTGAAAGAAATTCTCGTATTGGGAGCCGGGCGTGTAGCGAAACCGTGCGTCCAGTATCTGCTCCGGAACACGCCCCATCATGTCACTGTTGTTGATATCGACGACAGGAACTTCGAAACGGTAACGGAAAATCACGAACGCAGCACCGCTTTCATCGGAGACGCTGCACAGGACGCCAAAGGCATCATCGAAAAGGTCAAACCCGATGTCCTGATCAATCTTCTCCCCCCGCATCTCATGGCTCCCGTGGCCGCCGTCTGTGTCAAGGCCGGCGTCAATTACATCAACCCCTCCTACATCAAGGACGATATGCGGGAACTGGATGACAAGGCCAGAGAAAAGGGACTTCTGCTTTTGTGTGAACTGGGACTGGATCCAGGCATCGACCATATGTCCGCCGCCAAAACCGTCAGGGAAATCCATGACGAAGGCGGAACGGTGGAATCCTTCTGGTCCTGCTGCGGAGCCCTGCCCTCGCTCAAGGACAATACCAATCCATTCGGATACAAGCTTTCATGGGCGCCGGCCTCGCTGATCGGAGCCAGCAAGCGGACCGCCCGGATAATGAAAGACGGCGAAACCGTCGTCATGCCTGACGGAGAGACCTTCAGACACCCCCACATGGTTCACGTGGAAGGTCTTGGTTGGTTCGAGGAATATGCCAATGCCGATTCGCTCCCCTATGTTGAACTCTACGGCATGCCTGAAGTCAAAAACGTGTATCGGGGAACCTTCCGCTACCCGGGATGGTCGGAGACCATCGCAAAGATGAACGAAATGGGCCTTTTCGAAGAGGAAAAAAGCGACCTCACTGGTCTGACCTATAAAGAGCTCACGGCAAAGCTCGTCGGGGCAAAGGGCAAGGAAGATACCGAGGATGCACTGTTCCGCTTTTTGGGACGGGAGCCCTTCTCTTCGGTGGTGCTCAAACTCAAGTGGCTCGGGCTTCTGGACGACAGGAAAATTCCATTCGATTCGGGAAGCCCCAGGGATGTGGTCGCCTCCCTGTATGCCGAAAAACTCGTCTACAACGAGGGAGAACAGGACCTGGTCGTCATGGAGCATCGCTACGTGGCCAATTTCCCGGAAAAGGGCAAACGCGTGCTGCTCAAGTCAACACTGATCGACCACGGCCGCGCCGATGGAGAAACCTCCATCGCACGCACCACTGGTATTCCTCCGGCCATCGGGGCCGCGCTGTTCCTCGACGGCAAGATCTCCGCGAGGGGCGTTCAGGCGCCTGTTCTGCCCGAGATTTACGAACCTTCACTGAAGCTGCTGGAAAACGAGGGAATCCGGTTCACCGAACGAAGGGAAGAAATCTAGTCTCACGGTGGATCAAAGACATTCATAACGAAAAGGGCCTTCCGGATTGCGGAAGGCCCTTTTTAACCGCCTTTATACAGCTTCAGGAAAACAGGAGATTCAGGAAGTTTTTCTTGTCCATGCCCCGGACGTAATGGCCGATCTGGAG
>JBNGCT010000104.1:0-4299 GCA_049974965.1 Thermovirgaceae bacterium | reverse complement strand
CCTTCAGACTCATTCCTTACTGGAAATCGAACCCCTCTTCAGACTCATACCATGTTGGAAAAGACTAGCCCTTTACAAGCCAATCGATTGTGTGCTATTATCCCGGCCATATGACTGTCATGCTACTTCTTTAGCTTGGCGCATTCTCCGGAGGTCCCTATGAGCGCTTCAATGGAAAAATCTGCAAAACGAGATGTTTCATCCTGTACAAACCCGGCCGGAAGACAACCGTCATGACCAGGATCCCGAGAGGCTGCAGGAATTACGGCGATCCCCCGGCAACAGCGATGGAACGTTCCCGGGAAATCTTCTTCGATTCCTTCACGTCATGGGGTTACAGCGTTTTCTCACCGTCCAGGATACAGCTTCTGTCGATTTACTGGGACCGCCTCCCTGCTGTGGTCAGGGACCGGATCATTCCGATGACAACTCCTTTCGGCGAACAGGGTTGTCTGTGCCCCGATATCACCCTGTCGGCGGTGTCCCATCTGTCCGCCCACCATGCTCCCGAGGAACGGCCGCTCAGGATCTGCTATGCCGGGCAGATTTTCCGCATACCGACTCCGCCCGAAACAGACATCGAGCGATACCAGGCCGGGGCCGAGCTCCTCGGCTGGGAAGGCCACGGCGCAGATGTGGAAATGCTCTCTCTGATGATGAACGCCCTGGACCGTTTGCATCAGGAGGACGCCATCGTCGTGTTGGGCGATGTGAATATCATCGAGCACCTTCTCCGGAGCGTGGAGCCCTCCATCGCAGCGGCTCTGGGCGAGGCCCTTTTGAGCGGCTCCCTCTCTGACTATTTTTCTGTCCTGGAAAGCCGCAGGGTCCCCGAACCATCCCTTTCCCACCTTTCGGTTCTTCCTACTCTCAAGGGGGACATCCGCGTTCTGGACGAGGCGGCCAGGAAACTCCCCGGCGATACCCCCCTTTCGGACCTCACGCAGATTTCGAAAGAGCTGCGCCTTCTGGGGTTTGAAGACCGGATCCGTTTCGATCTTTCCCTTCTCAGGAGACTCGGCTACTACAGCGGACCTGTTTTCGAAATCTACAGCCCCCGGTTCGGGAAGGCACTCGGAGGCGGAGGGCGCTATGACAAGCTTTTGAACCTCTACGGGATCGTGGGCCAGGCGGTGGGATTCGGGTTCGACCTGGAGCTTGTGACATCCTCGACTTCCCTTGGTGAAACACCGCGTCCGCAAACGGTCATGGCCTGGACGGGTGAGCTGGACCCGGCAAAAGCCCTCTCTGCAGCGGAGTCCATAAGACGACAGGGTTTGCCCATGGAACTCAGCTGGACACCCAGTCGAAAGGCCTCGATAGCCCTGGCCCGACGGCGCAGGTACCGGTGGTGGACGGACCTGTCCGGCGAAACTGTTTTCGACCTGGCGGAAAACACGCCCCTGGAAAAAGGCCCATGGCTGGAGGCGCGAAAAAAATGCTGACCATCGCACTCCCGACGGGACGGATGCTTGAGCTCTGCAGAAAGATCCTGAAAAGGCTGGGGCTTCCCTGCGAAAATCTGGAGCACAGGGGGCGATCCCTTGTGGTTGACGAAAACGGAACCCGGTACCTGCTTGCCAAACCGATGGACCTTCCTGCCTATGTCCATTACGGCGCCGCCGATATCGCCTTTGCAGGAAGCGACGTTATTCAAGAAAGAGGCGGAGCACTGGTCGAAATCGCCGACACCGGCGAGGGCCGCTGTCGGCTCGCAGTGGCCGGGCCGGTGGAACTGGCGGAACGTTTCATGGGCCATGAAAGCGGCCTGATGGGGCTCCGCATCGCGACCAAATACCCCGTCATCACCAATGCCTACTTCGCATCCCGCGGCGTCCAGCCCGAGATCATCACTCTCCACGGCTCCATCGAGCTTGCACCCCTTCTGGGATTGAGCGATTGCATCCTCGACATCGTCCAGACGGGAAACACCCTGAAAGCAAATCGGCTCCGCGTCCTGGAAGACGTGGCCCCCGTTTCTCTACGGATCGTCGCGAGCAGAAAAAGCGCACAGACGAAATGGGAGCAGCTCGCCAGGATTCTTTTCAGGATCAGACAAATGAAAGGTGGTCATTTTGATGAACACGCCCTTCCGGCGAAAGACGACTGAAACAGACATCTCCCTGAAGTTTTCACCCTGCGGAAAAATCCGCATCGAAATGCCTTCACCGTTTCTTTCACACATGCTGGAGCAGCTGGTCCACCATGCCGGATGGGGCATAGACCTGTACGCTGAGGGCGACACCTCGATCGACGCCCATCACCTGACGGAGGATACGGGCATCCTTCTCGGACAGGCCCTGTTGGCCCTGCGCGAGGCAAAGCCGATAAAGCGGTACGGGTGGGCCGTCATTCCCATGGATGGGTCCTGTGTCCTTTTTTCCGTCGATGCCGGAGGGAGGGGCGGCTGCTTTTTCGAAGGCGGCTTCCCCTCCCCGCGATGCGGGGATTTCGACATGGAACTCGTTCCCGAGTTTTTCCGCGCCCTCGGAAGGGAAGGCAGGATGACGCTGCACATCCGGATCATGGCGGCCGACAACTCCCATCATGCCGCTGAAGCAGTCTTCAAGGCCGCCGGAGTCGCCCTCTCCCAGGCTTTTGAGAAAAGCGGGCGAGATTCCAGCACCAAAGGGGTCTGGACATGATCGGCGTGGTTTCCTATGGAGCGGGCAATATCGGGAATATCCTCCGCGCGCTGACATTCCTGGGACATGAAGCATCCCTTTTGCGGACCCCCGATGATCTTTCAGAAACATGCAACCTGCTGGTTTTGCCCGGTGTCGGGGCCTTCCCCCCCGCTATGGCCGCACTGAAACGGACGGGATGGCACCTCGCGCTGCGTCAATGGGCGCAATCGGGGCGACCTGTTCTGGGCATCTGCCTGGGCATGCAGCTTTTGTGCGAGGCGAGCCTTGAAGACGGTTTTCATGAAGGCCTGGGCCTGATCGCCGGAGCCGTGGCTCGACTCGAAGGAGCCCCGCGGCTTCCTCACATCGGGTGGAACACCGTGTCGTGGGAAAACATGCCCGACCGCTTCAAAGGTCTCCCCCGGGGCAGGTTTTATTATTTTGTTCACAGTTATGCCCTTTCTTCCGGACCGGATACGATCGCGGTATCCGAAACGGGGACAGCCGTTTTTTCCGCGGCCGTCGCCAGGGATTCCGTCACGGGATTCCAGTTCCATCCGGAAAGAAGCGGACGCGAAGGTCTCCTGCTGCTGGGCGGCATGATCGGGTTACTGGAGGCGACACCGTGATTATCTACCCGGCCATAGACCTTTACGGGAAAAAGGTTGTGCGGCTGGCCAAAGGCGATTACAACAGGATGACTCAATACGGAGACGATCCCCTTGAATGGGGTCGCCTCTTCCGGGACAGCGGGGCCGGGTGGCTTCATATCATCGACCTGGAGGGAGCGCAAGCCGGAAGGCCCCTGCACCTGGAGATCCTCGGGAAACTTGTCGGTCTTGGCCTGCGGGTCCAGTACGGAGGCGGCATCAGGGATGTGGAAAGCATCAGGAAGGTCCTCGAATCCGGTGCTTCGAGGGTGCTGATCGGAAGCCTCCTCCTGGAAAGGGAACGCTCTCCTGCAGAACTGTTTTCACGCTTCGGCCACGCCGTTACGCCGGCTGTCGACATCCGGAACGGACGGGTCGCCCTCAAGGGATGGACCAGCCTGAGCGACACCAGTGCGAAAGCATTCACCAGGATGCTGGTCAAGGAAGGATTTTCCACATTCCTTTTCACATCCATCGAAAAGGACGGCACCCTTGAGGGGCCGGACTTTCCATTGTATTCCGCGTTGAGAAACCACTTTCCCGGCATCCGGATCATGGCGGCCGGCGGCATTTCCTCGCTTGAGGATATCCTTTCTCTCAAACAGGCGGGGGTCGACGGAGCCATTCTCGGGAAATCGCTCTACGAAGGACGGATTGACCTGAAAAAAGCGCTGGAGGTTCTTGCAGAATGCTGACGAAACGAATCATTCCCTGCCTGGACGTACAAAACGGTCGCGTCGTCAAGGGGATCCGGTTCAGAAACCTCTCCGACGCGGGGGACCCCGCCGAACTGGCGGCGGCCTACATGGACGAAGGGGCCGACGAAGTGGTCTTCCTGGACATTTCCGCTTCGTCCCAACGTCGCAGGACCATGCAGGAGTGGGTCAAAGGGACGGCTGAAAGACTTTTCATACCCTTCACCGTCGGGGGAGGCATCTCTTCCGTGGAGGAAGCCAGGGAAATCGTCGAATTGGGCGCAGACAAGGTTTCCCTCAACACGGCGGCTGTCCGTAACCCCGGCC
>JBNGCT010000103.1:0-4424 GCA_049974965.1 Thermovirgaceae bacterium | reverse complement strand
AAACCACACCTTCAGACTCATTCCTTACTGGAAATCGAACCCCTCTTCAGACTCATACCATGTTGGAAAAGACTACCTCTTGCACGATGGCGGAAGCCATGATATTATATGCCGCGCGTTCCGTTTGGAGCCGTTATCCTTGGGGGATCGTCTAATTGGCAGGACGCTTGACTCTGGATCAAGAAGTCGGGGTTCGAGTCCCTGTCCCCCAGCCAAAAGCGTCCAATGTGGCCCCATCGTCTAGTGGTCCAGGACCCAGGGTTCTCAGTCCTGTAACACGGGTTCGAATCCCGTTGGGGCTACCAGAATAATACAAAAGCGGAGGACCTAGGGTCCTTCGCTTTTTTCTTAATCTTAAAAGGCCGACAAACCGTTGCAATCATTTGCCATGGGGTACTTCGCCCTTCCGGCTTGAAAAGCCTCCGGAGCGAAACGTCGCAAGCACCCCCGCTGTCGTGCTACCATTCAAAGTCAGGACAAAAGACAGAGGGGAGAGCTTCGGCATATGTATGAAACCAAAGCGTGCTTCGCATTCCAGGGTGAACTGCTTGTCGTACGCGGCGGCCTGAAGACCTCGCTCCCCTCCTTTAGCGACCTTTCGGAAATCCCCTTTTCAGATTCCAGTCCCCGGCTCAGACCAGTTGCCCGACCGGGTGACAGGTGGGTGTCTTTGGCCCCCACCGCGGCGCTGCCCCGGAATATGACTCTGATCACCCTCAGGGACGTGCACGGTGTGCTCGGCGAAAGGGCCTTTATCGAGGCCGGAAGGGCCTTCCAGCTCATGAAATGGTCACAAAAGAGCCGATACTGCGGCCAGTGTGGAACATCAATGAAAGACCTTCCCGATGAAACGGCGCGAGAGTGCCCGGCATGCAAGAACGTGAACCACCCCCCTGTTTCACCTGCCATCATCGTCGCCATCGAAAGGGGAAGACATCTGCTTCTGGCGAGGAGCCCCCGTTTCCCCCAGGGGCGATACAGCGTCATCGCCGGTTTCGTAGAGCCCGGTGAAACCCTCGAGGATGCCGTTGAACGTGAAACCATGGAAGAAGTCTCCCTCAAAATCAAAGACATCCGCTATTTCGGAAGCCAGCCCTGGCCGTTCCCGCACTCGCTCATGGTTGGCTTCAAGGCTGAATGGGATTCAGGTGAAATCGCTGTCGACGGAGTGGAAATCGAGGATGCAGGCTGGTACACGCCCGGGTCCTTCCCCGCCTTGCCACCGGACATCAGCATCGCGAGAAGACTCATTGATGATTTCCTTGCAAGAAAGACCTGATTTTTTTGTGCCTCATCTCTGGTTCCAACTTTTTGTGAAAATTCTGAATGTTAAACATGTCCACAAAATGATATACTTTCCTGTATTCTTCTCGTAAACCGCTCTTTCGATCAAGGACGCAACCGCGCAAATCGAGGGAGGAAGAATCTCTTGGAAATGAGTGTTATAGCGGCCTTTGTCCTGTGCGCAGGTTTTTTGGCCATAGGGGATATTGTATCCAGCATGACCAGGGCCTTCGTCCCCTCCGTTTTCGTCGCCGCGGCGCTTTTTCTGACCGGTTTCTGGACCTTCCTTCCGGAAACGGTTGACACCATCGCAGGCCTCGGAATGCCTGTGGCGCTCATGTCCATGTATCTCCTCCTGGTACATATGGGAACATACTTCAATGTACGCGAGCTTGTCTTTGAGTGGCGCACCGCAGTGACAGCCCTTGCGGGGATCATGGGCATGGCGGCTCTTCTTCTTACCGTCGGCCGTGCCCTCGTCGGCTGGCAAACCGTCGTTGCCGGCACTCCACCCTTGACAGGAGGAATTGTGGCGGCCCTCATTATGAACCAGGCCGCATCTGAAGCCGGGCTTACAAGCCTTGCCGTTCTTGCCATCGTCCTGTACGTCATGCAGGGCTTCGTCGGTTATCCGCTGACCGCCCTGGCCCTCAAGAAAGAAGGACTCAGACTCCGCGCCATTTACAGGGAGGGCGGCGGCGAGCTTGACAAGTTGCTCGCCTGCAGGCCACCCGCGACGATGGAGGCTCAAAAGGGCAGATTCCAGTTTATTCCTCCAACACCAGAAAAATTCCAGACCACCTTTGTCTCCCTCACAAAGCTCGGTATCGTGGCCTGGGTCTCGGCGGAATTTTCAAAACTCACGGGCGGCGCGGCAAACCAGTTCGTGGTCTGCCTCCTTTTCGGCGTCATCGCAGCGGAGACAGGATTCCTCGAGAGAAGGCCACTCCTGAAAAACCAGTCTTTCGGTTACCTCATACTCTCGCTCATGACCTATGTCATGGTCCAGCTCTCAAAGAGTACGCCCGGGATGCTCAAAGAGATTGTCGGCCCCCTGGCCGTCATCATTCTTGTCGGCGTGACGGTACTTGCGGCGGCTTCGATGCTCGTCGGGAAATCTTTGGGATACTCGAGGCCAATGTCTTTCGCACTGTCTTTGACGGCACTTTACGGATTCCCGCCCAACTACATTCTGACTGACGAAGCATCAAAAGCGCTGGCCGCTTCCAGGGAGGAATATGAGTTCCTCATGGACCAGATGCTTCCGAAATGATCGTCGGTGGATTCACCTCGGTGACCATCGTTTCCGTCATCCTGGCGGGATTTTTCGTCAAACTCCTGTAGAGAGCGGGGTTTTCTGATGAACGGGGAAAGAACCAAGGCGCTTGCGACGGAATTCAACGAGGAAGTCATCGATCTTCGGCATTTTTTCCACAGCCGGCCCGAGGTGGCCTGGCAGGAAATCGAAACGAGCAGGAAGATCGAATCCCTCCTCAGGAATTGGGGGTTCGAAAATATCCGGCGCGGTTTCAGGGGGACGGAATGCGGCGTCACGGCCGATCTGAATGCCGGTGTAAAAGGACCGGCTGTTGCCCTCAGGGCCGACATGGATGCTCTCGCCGTCAAGGAAGTAAACGACCTGCCCTATGTTTCACAAAACGAGGGCGTCATGCATGCCTGCGGCCATGATTCCCACATGGCCATTCTCCTGGGGGCGGCAAAAGTCCTTGCTTCTTTGAAAGACGAAATCCACGGAAGGATCCGGTTCATCTTCCAGCCTGCGGAGGAATATGGGCTCATATCCGGCGCCCAACACATGATCCGTGAAGGCGCTCTTGACGGGATCGATGCCATTGCGGGCCTCCATATCTGGTCCCCCCTTGAAGCCGGAATGGTTGCGGTGCGACCCGGCCCCGTTATGGCCTCCTGTGACAGCTGGACATTGAAGATTTTCGGTAAAGGGGGACACGGGGCAATGCCGCAGGACGCCGTGGACCCCACCCTCGCTGCTTCAAGCTTCGTCAATCTTCTTCAGACCATCGTCAGCCGGGAGGTAAACCCCCAGGAGGTGGTGGTTGTCAGCGTCGGGAAGCTCGTCACAGGATCGGTCTTTAACGTGATCCCCGACTCAGTCGAGATCGTCGGCACCGCCCGGACCTTCAACAATGATATCCAGAATGCGCTTCCAGGCATGATCAGGCGCATTGCCGACGGCGTCTCTTCAGCTCTCCGGTGCCGTGCGGAGCTGGAATACACCAAGTTCACGCCCGCTACCGTAAACGACTGTGAACTCACGAAACAATTCACCAAAAGTGCGGAACCGATCGTCGGTTCAGAACGGATCATGACATCGCCCATGGTCATGGTTTCCGAAGATTTCAGTTACTATCAGCAGAAGGTTCCGGGTGTCTTCTTTTTCCTCGGTTGCGGGAACAGGGGAAAGGGCACCGATAACCCTCATCACTCACCGAGATTCAACGTCGATGATGCTGTGCTTCAAGATGGTGTCGCCCTCATGGCTTCCTTTGCCGTGGATTTTTTGTCCCGAAGCCGTTGAGGCTTGACCTGACAAGATTCCGGGCGGCGACGGGACCTCGGTTCGGGGCACAAAAGCGGCATCGCCGGATGCAACGTGCATTATGACGGCACTTTCAAAATGGCAGGATTCGTCAGTTGACGAAGCGAGATGGCGAATTTAGTATAATGCCCGGTTGATACAATAAATACAAGGCGTCACCCGCGACTCGCAATCCCGCAGATGCAGCAAACAGGCATGGACCTTGCAGACCGTTCTTCTTTGCAAGGTGAACCCAGGATTCCCGACAGCGGGGAAAAACCGATCGAAATGGGGTGATACATGAAAGAGGGACAGCCGCTCGAGTCAGATTTTATCCATACTAAGGAGGTTGTTCACATGAAGAGAAACAATATGGTTGCGTTCGGATTGGCCGTGGTCATGCTCGCTGCGATGTTTGGCGTGGCCGGTCCTGCGTCCGCGGCCGAGGAATTCAACTGGAAGTTCCAGAGCCACCATACGCCCGGATCCCTCGCCGTAGAGAAGGCCATCAAGCCCTTTATCGAAAGGGTGGAGAAAATGTCCGGCGGCAGGCTCAAAATCAGTCTCCATTACGCCGGAGAAC
>JBNGCT010000102.1:0-4521 GCA_049974965.1 Thermovirgaceae bacterium | reverse complement strand
GGGGCTCGATAATGGACGTAAGCCGCTTGATCTTTTCGTCAAGTTCGAACTCGAACCAGTCGGCCACCTTGGCCAGCATTTCCTCGAGACGACCCGTCTGCTCCCCGACGGTCATCATGTGGGAAGTCATGAGGGGGAAGACAGAGCTTTTCATGGCCGTTTCACCGAGCCCCTGGCCCCTGCGTGCCGCCTCCCGAAGCTCGTCGTAGGCGGAGGCGACCACATGATTATTGGCCACTCCGGAAGTCATCTCCAGGGCCATGAGGATGGGCACCCCCGCCTGGACCAGGGACGACAGGGTACGGTTGGTCCTGGCCATGATGGCCTCGTAAATGAGCCCTCCCACGACCGGGAGCTTCAGCTTGATCCTGTCCATGGTGGGCCTGGTGCTTTCTTGGCGGTTCAAGATAATAAGCGCAAGGACAAACAGAAGGATCCCGATTAAAAAGAGAAGCCAGTGTTCGTTCATCCAGAGGGCGAAATTGAATGTCACCGAGGTAATCACCGGCAGGTCAACACCCATATTGTTAAAAACCAGTGCGAACCGGGGGACGATGAAAGTCACCAGGATGTAGACCACGACGAGGGCGAAAGACATGACCACCGCCGGGTAGGTGACGGCGGAGTAGATCTTCTTCCGGAGCGCGTCCTGACGCTCCAGGAAGGTGGCCAGCCGGTCGAGGCTCGAGTCAAGGACGCCCCCTTCTTCGCCTGCCTTGACGATGGAGACCATGAGGGTGTTGAACTCCTTGCGGCTTCTCATGGCGGCGCTCAGGGAGATGCCGCTGTCCACCTGGCGCTTCACGTGGCGGACGGCGTCGGCGAGCTTCTTGCTCTGGGTCTGTTCCGCCAGGATGTCCAGGGCGCTTCCCAGGGTGATTCCCGCCGAGATCATGGTGGCCAGCTGTCGGAACATGACGGCCTTGTCCTTCAGGCGGACCGTGCCGATCTTTCGCATCTTGTCCAGGAATGATTCCCTTTCGGCTTCCGTGTCCTGGGTGATGGCAATGGGCACCAGGCCCTGGCCGCGCAGCTGCTGGACCACCTGTTCCTGGCTGTAGGCGGTGATGACACCGTTGATTGCCTTGCCGTCGGCATTCCGGGCTCGGTACTTGTAGATCAACCGGCTTCCCTCCCGCCGTGTTCAGCGTTAAAGTTTTGAAGAATACAAATATACCTTGTCCACTGCTGTTGCGCAAGGGAGAATGAAATAATTCTAAACCTGTGGAAACAGCCACTGCGTGGGTCGCCGCCACAGGTTTACCGATTGTAATTGTACCATGCCGCATCATCCATTTAAAGGATTCATAAGACAATTTTACAATTTTGCTAGAAGGGGGATTCAAAGACGAGCCGTTCGAGGTCCTTGGGATCGTGGCACCGGGATTTGGCCGTATCAAAGGGGAGGATCCCCTCCCTGACAAGACGGGCGAGGTCCTGGTCCATGGTATGCATGCCCAGGCTCGAACCCGTCTGCATGACGCTGATCATCTGGCTCACCTTCGCTTCACGGATAAGGTTTCGCACCGCCGGGTTCGCGAAAAGGAGTTCCGTGGCCACCACACGCCCCCCTCCGGGGACGGCGATGAGCTGCTGGGTGCAGACGCCGATGAGAACCGTGCTGAGCTGCTGGCGGATCTGCTGCTGCTGGTGGGAGGGGAAGACATCGATGATCCGGTCCACCGTCTGGGGCGCGCTCTGGGTGTGAAGGGTGGCGAAGACGAGGTGTCCCGTCTCGGCCGCCGTCACGGCGGCGGCGATGGTCTCGAGGTCCCTCATCTCGCCGATGAGGATCACATCCGGGTCCTGGCGCAGAACCCGTTTGAGGGCTTCCGCGAAACTGTGGGTGTCGCTTCCGACCTCCCGCTGGTGGATGACGGACGTCTCCGAAGAATAAAGATATTCGATGGGGTCCTCGATGGTCACGATGTGGCAGGCCCGTTTGAGGTTGATCTCCTGGATGAGCGACGCCAGGGTGGTGCTTTTGCCGCTTCCCGTGGGACCCGTAACGAGAAAAAGCCCCCTGTGCCTGGTGGTGACATCCGTTATGGCATGGGGAAGCTTGAGTTCCTCCACGGTCCTGATCTTCGTGGGGATCGTCCGCAGCGCCAGGCAGAGGTTCCCCCGTTCGTAGTAGCAGTTACCGCGAAAGCGCGAGCTCTCGCCGCCGCCACCGGTGAAGGTGAAGCTGAAGTCCACTTCCCAGCTGTCCTCCAGGTCCTCCAGCTGCTGGCGGGTCAGGATCTCGCCAGCCAGGGCCCGGATATCCTCCATGGAACTGGTCCCGAAATCGGCAAGGTAATGAAGGTCCCCGTCGATCCGTATGATAGGGGGGACTTCCACTCCCAGGTGAACGTCGGTAGCTCCTTTTCGCAGCGCTTCGGAAAGGATGTCCTGTATCCCGGCAGCCATGGGCGGGTTCCTCCTTTTTGCCTTCTAAAGTGAGACCTGGAGCACTTCTTCCAGACTGGTAAGTCCATCGATAACCTTCCTCATGCCCGACTGGCGAAGGGTTTTCATTCCCCTGGAGACAGCCTCCTTGCGGATCCGGTTCGCCGAGGCGCCTTCCAGGATCAATGACTGGATCATGTCATCGACCCTCATGATTTCAAAGATTGCCGACCGGCCCTTGTAGCCGGTGGTGCGGCAGACATCGCAGCCGACGGGCTTGCATGCCGTGGTGCCCGGCGGCAGCCCCGTGTCGATGAGGACGCTTTCGGGGATTTCGTACTCTTCCTTGCAGTTGTCGCAGAGCTTTCTCACCAGGCGCTGGGCCACCACGCCGATCATGGAGGATGCCACCAAAAAGGGCGCGATCCCCATCTCGATCAGCCGTATGGACGCACTTGGGGCATCGTTGGTGTGGAGCGTGGAGAGCACCAGGTGGCCCGTCAGTGCGGCCCTGACTGCCAGAACTCCAGTCTCCAGGTCCCGTATCTCACCCACCATGATCTTGTCCGGGTCCTGCCTGAGAATCGAACGGAGGGCCTCGCCGAAGGTGAGTCCCGCCCTTTCGTTGAGCTGGATCTGGTTGATGCCCGTCATGGTGTATTCCACCGGGTCCTCGACGGTGATGATGTTGACCTCGGGCTTGCTGATCTGTTCAAGTACGGAGTAGAGCGTGGTTGATTTTCCGCTTCCCGTCGGGCCCGTGACGAGGACGATGCCGTAGGGCCTGTGGATCATATCGTCCAGGAGCTCCCTCTCCTCAGGGAAAAGTCCAAGTTTCTCCAGACCGACCATGGCGTTGGCCTGGTCCAGGAGCCTGAGAACGACCTTTTCTCCGTAGATGGTCGGCAGGGTGGAGACGCGAAGGTCGATCTTCCGGTTCGCCGCCTTGATGAGGATGCGGCCGTCCTGGGGCTTCCGCTTTTCCGAGATGTCTATGTTGGCCATGATCTTGATCCTCGACGAGACGGCGGGATGAAGCTTCTTTGGGAAGTCAAGGGCGTCGTACAGGGCGCCGTCGACGCGGAACCGTACCCGGGTGACCTTTTCGAAGGGCTCGATGTGGACGTCCGAAGCGCCCTCCTTCGCCCCTTGCTCGAGGATGGTGTTCACCAGCTTGACCACGGGGGCATCATCGGCCCCGGCCGTTCGTTCTTCCCGGTCCAGGTCCATGGTGCCGTCTGAGGTTTCCACCACTTCCACAATGGCGTCTTCCAGTGATCCCTGGACCTGGTAGAACTTCTCGAGCTCCCGCTCGATTTCAGAGGGCGTGGTGATACCGATCTCGAGCTCCATGCCGGTAAGAATCTTCACTTCATCGATGGCAAGCACGTTGAGCGGATCAGCCATGGCAATCATCAGCCTGTTGTTGTCCACCAGCGCAAGGGGAAGCAATTCGAGCCGTCGTGCAACGTTTTCGGGAATCAGTCTCAACGCTTCCCCCATGGGCCTGTAACGCGCCAGAGACACCAGTGGAACCCTGAGCTGGCGGCTCAGGACCTCGGCCAGCTGCCTTTCCGTCAGGTATCCTTTCTCGACCAGTATGCTACCAAGGCGTTTTTTCGATTTCGTCTGGCTCCTGAGCGCTTCCTCGAGTTGCTGCGCGGTAATCATCCCGGACTGGACAAGCAGGTCGCCCACCTTGAAGCGGGGCGGTCTGTTGTTATTGTAGCCTTTCTGCTCAGCTTCTTCCTGCACTGCTTTGCTTTCTGCTATCCCTGCACTTCCCTCGTTGTGTCTTTCGCTTTCTTCCGCCATCAACGGCACCTCGCAGACCTGTCCGTCACATTTTTTGTCAAAGTCATTATGACATAAAATCTTTTCGAGAACGTCTCGCGTTTCGCTCAGCTTCTTAATTTTCATCAATCTTCTCGCACATTCCAGTCGGCTGCAAGAGCAAAAGCGTTTCAATTTTTCTTTTTTCTGAAATCTCCAGCAGGTAAGACGAAGGCCCCGGGGCGTGTGTCCCGGGGCCCTTGTGTGTTTTTTTGCGTCTCAGGAAGCAGGCGGATGCGGCGAAGGGGCGGGAAAGAAAAAAGGAAAGGTTCCCGGCGGCGACCTACTCTCCCACGG
>JBNGCT010000101.1:0-4758 GCA_049974965.1 Thermovirgaceae bacterium | reverse complement strand
CGGGAAAGAGGGAAAGGTGACGCTGAAAAGCTCAAGTGACCAGGGAACGTAAAGGTCACAACACCCATTGGCGCCCAGTTTTGACACGTGCCGGATGGACTTTTCTTCCTTCCTCTTTCCACGCTTACGGGGTTAGCTGACGGATTCGGATCGAAAGAGGCTGACCCTACCCACGAATGTGGGATTCACCCCTGTTGATCGGGTCCCCCGCTTCCTGAGGAATTCAGCGTTCAAGGGTTTTTCATCGTTGTGCTTTCCGAAAGGTGCTCTTGTGTATCACTCCATTTCCTGATTAAAGAATGTGTCCGGGCCGTGAAAGAGTCACGTGTCCCCGATGAAAGGCCGAAACGCCTTACCTCGTCCTGTTCGCCGGCAGTCTCGACGGCCGGGGTCCAGCTTGTTTGCATGCATGTTTTGTCGTCACGCCGGATGGGTCATTCTGGTCAGTCGGAAATTTGCTCTACTAAAATATTAATTGATTCCGCTTTGAGAGGAGCCAAGTGCAAGCAAAAAGTATTTTACCCCAAAACCTGTTGGCAGGCAAGGTGACGGGGGATGAAAAAAGCCATGCCCGCCTCCGGGAAGGCGGCGGGCATAACGGTTCTTTAAAGGGACGCGAAGGCGTTTTTCAGGTCCTCGATGAGGTCTTCGGGGTCCTCGAGGCCAACGGACAGTCTGATGAGCCCCTTGTCGATCCCTGCTTCGGCAAGTTCCTCGTCACAGAGGGCCGAGTGGGTCATCGATGCGGGGTGCTGTATGAGCGATTCCGCGTCTCCCAGGCTGACGGCCAAGGTCCAGAGGTGCGTGTTTTCAATAAAGGTTTTTCCCGCGTCGTAGCCCCCTTGGAGGTCCATGGCGATGATGGCCCCGTAGTACTTCATCTGTTTTTCGGCGAGGGCCTTCTGTTCGAAGCTGTCCAGGCCCGGGTACCAGACTTTTTTTACCTCGGGCCTCTCTTCCAGGAATTTTGCCACCATGAGAGCCGTCTCGCAATGCCGGGGCATCCGGACATGAAGGGTTTTCATCCCCCGCAGGAGCAAGTAGGCGTCAAAGGGCGAAAGCGTTGCCCCGGTGATATCCTTGAGCCCTTCGGCTTTGACGTGGTGGATGAACTCCTTTTTGCCGACCACGATGCCTGCGATCACGTCGCCGTGGCCGTTCAGGTATTTCGTTGCCGAGTGGACGACCACATCGGCTCCGAGAGATATGGGACGCTGGACAAAGGGCGTACAGTAGGTGTTATCCACCATGAGGATGGCCCCGCCCTCGTGGGCGATCCCGGCGAGTGCCTCGATATCTGCGATGTCCATGTTCGGGTTTGCCGGAGATTCGCAGTAAATCACTTTCGTGTTGGGTTTCATCGCGGCCTTGACGGACTGGAGGTCGCGGAGGTCCTTGAAGGTGGTCTCGATGCCGAAACGTGGAAACTGGTGGTTGATCAGCGTGTGTGTGCAGCCGTAGAGGGACCGGGCGGCGATAATGTGATCCCCTGCGGAAAGGGCCGTCCAGAGGGCCGAGGCGATGGCGCCCATGCCGGAGGCGGCAACGGCGGCGGCTTCCGCCCCTTCAAGGGCTGCAATTTTTTCCTCTACGGCCGTGTGGTTCGGATTCCCCAGCCGCGTGTAGATATATCCTTCCTCTTCTCCCTTGAAGCGCCTTGCCCCTTCGTCGGCGTTGCGGAACGCGAAGGTCGATGTCTGGTAAATGGGAGTTGACAGGGCCCCCGTGACCGGTTCCGGGTGAGTCCCCGTGTGAACACACTGTGTATCGAAACGGTACGACATGAATTATCCTCCTTGGTATACATGTTTGATAACGATGTATATTATGACATGAAAGCATACATGATTACCAGAAGAAGAACGCCCTTCCGCCCGGATGCTTCCTGGATGGTCCGGGCGGAAGACGCAGGCGGAGATCCGGATGACGGCGCTCCTGATGGGCGCTTCGAAGCAGATGTTCACCGGTGCCTGGTCTGCAGTTGTTAGAATAGTCGCACGGGAGGCTTTATTCACGGGGGAGCGATATCTCCCTGCTGGCGGTGAAACTCCGCGGTTTTCCTGTCTTCCAGGGCAAGCGTGTCATTTTCCAGACTCTGCAACGGAAGGAGGATGTGTATGACAACCGAACACGGCCATGACCATCGCTCGCATCATGCGCACATGGTGGCTGACTTCAGGAAAAGGTTTTGGGCCTCAATGGCTCTTACGGCCCCGGTATTGGCATTGTCTCCGATGATACAGGACCTGCTGGGCCTGCGTGAAGCGTTGACTTTTCAGGGAGATTCTCTTCTCCAATGGAGCCTTTCCTCTGTAATTTTCGTTTACGGGGGATGGCCTTTCCTGAAGGGGCTCATTAAAGAAGTTCGGGCAAAGAACCCCGGAATGATGACACTGATAGCCCTGGCGGTCAGTGTCGCCTACGGATACAGCTCCGCCGTCGTTTTCGGTCTTGAGGGGAAAGTATTCTTCTGGGAGCTGGCGACACTGATCGATGTGATGCTTGCGGGCCACTGGATCGAGATGAAATCCGTGATGGGGGCTTCCAGGGCCCTTGAGAGCCTCGTGGAGCTCATGCCCTCTGAAGCCCACCGCATCACGGAAGACGGCGGAACAGAAGAGGTTCCCGTCAGCGAGCTGAAAGCCGGGGACCGGGTCATCGTCAAACCGGGGGAAAAGATCCCCGTTGACGGCGAAATCGTCGAGGGCAGGACCACCGTCAACGAGGCGATGCTGACCGGTGAAAGTAAACCTGTAGAAAAAGGAGAGGGCGGGGAGGTTATCGGCGGTTCCGTCAACGGTGAGTCGGCTTTCACCATGGAAGTCCAAAAGACGGGAGAAAAGACATATCTTGCCCAAGTTGTAGATATGGTCAAAAAAGCCCAGGATTCCCGTTCGAGAACCCAGGACGTCGCCAACCGGGCGGCCTTCTGGCTTACCGTCATTGCTCTTTCCGTCGGGGGCGGGACCCTGGTAACCTGGCTGAGCCTTGGTGCATCCTTCGACTTCTCTCTCGAACGGATGGTGACCGTCATGGTAGTCACCTGCCCCCATGCCCTGGGGCTTGCCGTTCCGCTGGTGGTGGCTGTTTCCACAGCCAAATCGGCTGCCGCAGGACTTCTCATCCGTGACCGATCGGCTTTTGAGCGGGCCCGGGACGTGAATGCCATTCTTTTTGACAAGACGGGGACCCTCACGGAGGGACGCTTCGGCGTGACCGATGTCATAGCTTCCGGAAACAGAGACGAGGAAGAAATTCTCAGGCTTGCCGCCGCACTTGAAGGCCTGTCCGAGCACCCTATTGCCCGGGGGATCGTCGATGAAGCCAAAGGCCGGGGGCTTGAGCTCCCCACAGCTTCGGACTTCAAAGCCATTCCCGGCAAGGGCGCCCAGGCCGTTGTGGATGGACGCGAAATCAGGGTTGTCAGTCCCGGATATCTTGAGGAAAAAGATCTCGAGAGCGGTGATGCCGAGGTGGAAAAAGTCTCAAAAGAGGGCAAGACAGTGGTTTACATCCTTGAAAAGGACGAAATTATCGGAGCAATTGCCCTTGCCGACATCATCAGGCCTGAATCGCGCGAGGCGTTGGAAAGACTGAAGAAAATGGGTATACGAACCATGATGCTCACCGGCGATGCCGAAGCCGTCGCGAAATGGGTGGCTGAGGAACTGGGGGTCGATGAATATTTCGCCGGGGTTCTTCCGGACAAAAAGGCCGACAAGGTGAAGGAGGTGCAGGAGCGAGGGCTTGTCGTCGCCATGACGGGTGACGGCGTCAACGACGCCCCGGCACTGACGCAGGCAGATGTGGGCATAGCAATAGGCGCCGGTACGGATGTTGCCGTCGAGTCGGCCGACATCGTCCTTGTAAAGAGCGATCCCCGGGATGTGACGGCCATCATGGCCCTGGCCCGGGCGACCTACAGAAAGATGATCCAGAACCTGATCTGGGCGACGGCCTACAACGTGATCGCCATTCCTTTGGCTGCAGGTGTTCTGTACAGGACCGGTTTCGTCATGTCACCCGCCGCGGGTGCAGCGTTGATGGCGCTTTCCACGGTCATCGTCGCCATTAACGCCCGCTTTTTGAATGTGGAAAAGTAAGATACCCGCCCAGCTTCGTCGAGATGGCGAAAACAAGGGGAAGAGCCGTTGGACGGATTTCGTGCTGTTTCGGATAGAATCAAAGCCGGTAGCAGCCATCCAGTCGGAGGTGTATCATGCCCGAGTTTGCCAAGCGCATGAAGACAATGGAAAAATCGGCACAGATTATCAGGAACCTTTTCGGCGCCATGAACGATCCGGCGATGATCTCCCTCGCAGGCGGGGCACCGGCCATCGAAGCCCTCCCTGTCGATATCGTCAGGGAGATTGCAGGTGACATCCTGAGGTCTGATCGAAGAGGGGCTGAGGCCCTGCAGTACGGCAGCCCCCAGGGTGTCCTGGATCTCAGGGAAGCCGTGGTATCGGATCTTCTGGCCCCGAAAGGCGTCGAAGCAAGGCCGGAAAACATCCTCATCACCGGCGGCGGCCTTGAAGGAATCAACCTGTTGTGCCAGGTTTTCATAGACCCGGGCGACGTGATTCTGGTGGAATCCCCCACTTTTGTCCACTGCGTGGAGATCTTCGAGATGTTTCAGGCAAGGTGCATCGCCGTGGCCATGGATGATCAAGGCATGATTCCCGAGGACCTGGAGGAAAAGATCAGGCGGCACGGCCCGAAGATGGTCTACCTGATACCGACCTTCCACAACCCCAC
>JBNGCT010000100.1:0-4760 GCA_049974965.1 Thermovirgaceae bacterium | reverse complement strand
ACGAAAAGATCTTTTCGTCCTTTCGGGCCCTTGATTATTTCGTAGGCAGGACGAACCTAGTGGTGCATCAGTCTGCTTCCGTATAACGTATCCCACAGATTGTTGTAGATTTCTCCCTCCGGAAGCTGGCGCTGTGCGTAGCCCAGTTTTATCGCCGTCTGGCCGACGGCTTCAGCAACCCTCGGAGAGACTTCGTCACAAAAAACGTCGGGTGTGATTTTCTGAGGCGACAAACGTCGGCGGTCGACGACTCCCGCCAGAGCCTTGGCGGCGGCAAGGAGTATTTCGTTGTTGAGGACGGTGGCCCGAACATCGAGAAGCCCGCGCATGATGCCGGGCGACGAATGAAGGTTCGGCAGGGAGTTCGGGTAATCTGAAAGGCCTGTCGCGACGATGGAAGCTCCGGCCGAATAGGCTTCTTCAGGCGTGATTTCGGGTTCGGGAAGCGCCATGGCGAAAATGACGGGATCAGGTGCCATCGCTCTGACATGATCCTTGGTCAACAGGTTTCCCTTGGACAGGCCGATAAAGACATTGGCCCCCTTTATGGCGTCTTCAAGGGTGCCACAATTGTTCGCCTGATTTGTCCTGAGGGCAAGCTCCTGCTGAAACTGGTTCATTTGCGGATTCGATTCACAAAGGACACCTGCGCTGTTGAGAACCGTAACATTTTTCGCTCCGGCGCTCAGGAGCAATTGCGCCACCGCTATGCCCGCAGCGCCAGCACCGTTCACAACGATCGCCAGTTCCTCGAGCTTTTGCCCGATGACTTCAAGAGCGTTCCACAAGCCGGCGAGGACCACGACGGCAGTACCGTGCTGGTCATCGCAGAGTACCGGAATGTCCACCCGGGACTGAAGTTCCCGAACGATCATGAACGTTCGGGGGCTGTCGATATCTTCGATGTTGATTCCCCCGATCCCCGGTGCCATGATGCTTGCAAAGTGGGTTATTTCCTCGGGATCCCTGCAATCGAGGCAGATAGGGAGTGCGTTGACGTCACCAAAGAGTTTGAAGAGAAGGCACTTTCCCTCGATGACCGGCAATGCAGCATGGGGCCCGACGTCGCCTAGTCCCAATACGGCGCTTCCGTCGGTGATGACGGCGATCCTGTTTCCGCGCCCCGTATATTCGTAACTCAGTCCGGGGTCCTCCTGTATGGCGAGGGACGGCGCCACGCTTCCCGGAATGTAGGCGAGTCTCAGGTCTTCAGGGTTGTTGATGTTGATGGTGGGGTACATCTTGATTTTCCCCTTGGCCTTTCTGTGCAGTTCCATTGCTCGCGTCTTGTCAACAGGCATGTTCGGGAAACCTCCTTCTGGAGCAATACGCCTTCGCCAGCGTTTCCTGACGGTAAAGACACATTTCATGATATCAGGAAAAACGGTTCCTGCGAAAGCGTTACGGGTCAGAAATCTCCACCCGATGGTAGCCGGATTTCCAGGGTGTCGATATCAACGAGCATCCCGTCTTGTGCGGCTACAACTCTTGACCTTTCCTTCGCGATATTTTCGGCGATCTGTTCAGGGCCCTGCTTCAGGACACCTCTTCCAAAATGAGTCAATATCGTCAGCTCAGGGTTCAGGCTTTCAACGACCGCAGCCACTTGCTCCGGTGCCAGGTGCTCCAGATTGTCCCGCCCTTTGGCCAAAGTCATGTTGATCACCAGGAGCTTGCAGCCGCGGAATGATTCCGTCCATTCCCGATCATATTTCGTGTCGGAGACAAGCCCCCAGAGGGGTAGCCCGTTCTCGATGAACACGAGGCCATAACATTCCACCCCGTGATGGATAAGTGGGACGGCGCGTATTGAACGGCCTCAGGCGAGCTCGCTTGGCGAGTCTTTTTGCCACGTATCGAGACAGTATATTTTCGCCTGCAGGTACTTGTAGAGAACTGGTTCACCGTCTTCCGGGGTGTCTGAAGGAAGCAGCACGGTGCCGCGTTTTTTGAATCCCCCGCCGGTCATCGCTTCGGTGAGGACATTGAGATCCGTCGTATGGTCAAGGTGCCTGTGCGTCACGAGGATCGCCTCGAGAGTCCCGGGATCCAGCGGGGGATTGTGTTGACGCATTCTCACAAGGGAACCGGGCCCCGGATCTATGGCGACGGGAAACCCTTTCCAGTCGAGCCAGAGACCACCGGAAGCCCTGAGCTGGTGCATGATCGTAAAGCGGCTTCCCCCGGTACCGAGAAAAATCAGCGATGTCCTTTTGTCAGGCATAAAAATATCGTTCCTGTCTACTTGAAGAAAGGGAGCATTGCCTTGAAGGCGGGAGTGCCCGCCTTGCGGAGCAATCTGTAGACGATGGACTCCGTGGGTGCCACGAAGGCGCCCAGGGCCCGAAGGGTTTGCATGCCTTCGTCGTGATGTTCATTCTTCCGGCTCGAAGAGGCATCTGAAGCGATGCAGACTTTGTACTCATTGGACAGAAGGTCTGCGGCGGTCTGTAGAACGCAGATATGGCTTTCTATTCCCGCCAGGATGACATGATCCCTTCCGGCATAGCGGAAAAAAGTCTCAAAATCGGGTTCGTCACAGCAGGAAAAATGAACCTTTTCGAAGCGTCTTTTATCTTCCGGCATGGCCTCCAATATCTCCGGGACCGTTTCCCCAAGCCCCTGCGGATAGTGTTCCGTATACTTGACAGGGATCTGCAACGTTTCGCATGCCTTGAGAAGGGTCCGGACATTCCGCGTGGTCCTGCTGTCATCGCATACGGCCGGGAGCAGTTTTTCCTGGAAATCGATGAGGAGCAGCTGAGTCTTGCCTGCTTCGAGATCAAAATGTTTCATGAAAATCACCTCGTTTTTGACGGTTTTTCTTGATATTTCCCATTATAGGTCATGTTCTCGGCCGATTGCAGCAGGTGCGGGTGTATTTGCCGGGACTTTATGATATGCTCGGGAAACTCGAAAGACAGGGGAGGTGCGTTGTGTGAGCCGAAAGAAAGAGGAACATCCCGAAAGGGGTCCAGGGAACGGAGAGAAGGAGATGACCGTCGGTGATCTCCTGAAAGCCATGTCCGGCCCGACGCAGCCGCCTTTTATCATCAGGCTTGTTTCGGCCGTCCAGGACTGGATGGCGAATGCCATGTACCCCGAAGCTGACGGCCAGCCTGATGACTTCTTTCAGTCCTATGCGGACAGGAAGATTGCGGATCCGGAAAACCTTTTCGGCCAGCTTGAATGGATGGAACGCTACGCGGACGTACTGCCGGCACCCTATTCCCCGGTCGGGCATGAAGATGTGGTTGTCCTCTGTGTCGGTCCCGTTGATTTTGACGAGGGGATGCGGATGACCGTGGATCATGCCGCGCTTTTTGGACGAGCTACCTGTAAGCGGGTCTGGCTCGTCAGCGACAGCTGGATGATCGGCGAGGTCGCAAGGTATGTCCAACACATCAAGGCCCTGGAAATGTACGGTGTGCAACTGCGATTTTTGCTCGTGACGCCCTGGGGATGGGTGGAAATCCCCCTTGGGGGCGAAGGGGTTGAAAACGGTCTGCACCGCAGTGACGGATGGTCAACGGGCGGCAACAATATCCTACGTTTCAAAAGGCGCGACGAAAGCTAGTTGCCGGCTTGGGTCAAAACTCGAACGCGAGGACAAAAGAAGGGCTGGAGGAACTCCTCCAGCCCTTCTTTTGTGATTGCATGACGGTTAACCGCCACTGATCATGTGAATGACCTGAACGTTCGCGCCGTCCGGAACGGTGGTGGAGCCGAATTCGTCCCTTGGTACGGGGGCTTCGCTGATCCACACGGCAAGAAGGGGAAAGGTGTACTTTTTCCTTTCGATGATATCCTGGACGGTCATCCCTTCTTCCCATTCCATTGGTTCCGCGTTCACGGTAATCATTCGTTCTAGTCCTTCCACTGATCCTCCGGTTTTGCATTTTTCTCGACGACGGCGACGACATCGGGATAGTCAATGCCCAGCCGTTTGAGGGTTTCAACTGTGGGAATGCCGTTTCTGTCCCATCCCCTGCGTTTGTAGACCGTGTCGACAAGCTTTTCCCACTGTTCCCTGCGGAATTTGTTGAGCTTCTCGACTTTTTCCTCCGTGGAGAGGCCTTCGGGGTCTACGCCGCCCTGCTTGAGCTCGTTGTCGTAATACTCTTCGCGGGCTTCCCATTCGTCAGGGAAGACGGGTCCCAGAGCCCTGTCGGGGATGTTGTGGTATTTGCGCGTGCCTTTGCCCAGCCGGAGCTGGAAGACTCTCTGGAAGTTATAGACCCGCTCTGACTGGAGGATGAGTTCTTCCTTGTCGATTTTTTCCCCCGTCACGGCATTGAAGATATCCACGTAGTTCTGGACGTGTTCAGGAACCTTTGCCGCTTCCTGAGGTGCGTGGGCCGTTGCGTTGTCCGCGGGCTCGATGTCGTTCCAGGGCAGCTTGCAGAGCCCGACAAGGGAGAACCAGAGCCTGAAGTTGGGGAAGTAGTGAAGCGCCTCGGCCTTGTCTTCAAAGGTGGGAAGCTGCTTGTTGACCCTGTCCATGAAAATCAGCCAGGCCTCGTCATGCTGGGGGCCCTTCAGGGTAAGGAAATATCCGCCCCACTGTGCAACGGACTCCTTGCAGACGTATTCGGAAACCTCGATGCCCTGGCCTTCCATGCCGATTTTCTCGAGCATTTCCCTGGGTGCACCGAATTTTTCCGCAAAACTGTCCTTCATCCTTGCGATGCCGCGGCCGACGATTTTCGCGAACTCGTCATTTCCTTCGCCCATCCTGTGGATGAGCTCCATGAGATCTT
>JBNGCT010000099.1:0-4841 GCA_049974965.1 Thermovirgaceae bacterium | reverse complement strand
GGGATGCCGCGGCATCCCCTCCCTTTTTTGGAATGGTGCAGGGGAAGGCCTTTCTGTATACTAGCCAGGTGACGGAAGTCGAGTGGAAGGGGCGAAAGACTGATGCATTGCGGCTATTTTGACGGAGCCTCCCGGGGAAACCCCGGGGAAGCCGGTGCCGGCGCATGTCTCGTGGATGAACGGGGCGGCCTCATTTGGGAATGTATGGAGTATCTTGGGGAAAGGACCAATAATGAAGCAGAATACGAGGCGCTGATCATGTTGCTTGAGGAAATAAAGCGGCGTGGCATTCGGGAGACGTCCGTGTTCGGGGACAGCAAGCTGGTGATCAACCAGGTCCTGGGGCTTTGGAAAGTCAAAGAGCCCAGGCTGCAGCCCCTCGCCGCGAGGGCCCGGGAACTGACGTCCGCCGTTGGTGCCAGGCCCCGATGGGTCCCGCGGACGGAAAACGTGCTGGCCGACAGGCTCTCCAACAGGGCGATCGACGAATCGGTACGGGCGCAGGCTGAGAAAAAGGAAGGGCTTCGCATCAGGCGGGTCGAAAAGGACATATTTCTTGTTCATGACGGGAATGAGCTGTTTGCCGTGGATCTGGTCCACGGGAGATGTTCATGCCCCGGTTTTTTCGAGACAGGGACCTGCCCTCATATGGAGGCGGTGATTCTCGAGTCGCGAAAGCGTTGAGAAGGCGCCGCCGTAAATCATTCATGAGAGGAGTTGATCGTCATTCCGGGACCAGGAGGAAGGTCGAATCCCCTGGCGGGATACCTGGCGTTGTGTGCGGGTTTGGTTGGAGGCATTTTCCTGGCCTTGTCAACGGGAGAGGCCGAAATCGGTTTTGCCGACATCGCCGGATACCTTCAAGACTGGTTCACCCGTTCCGGTCAAAGCCCTGACACGGCATACACCATTGTAACCCAGGTCAGGTTCCCCAGGGCGATGGCGGCGCTTTTTGTCGGAGGATGTCTTGCAACAAGCGGGGTTCTCTACCAGGGACTTTTACTGAACCCCCTGGCTGAACCCTACACCCTGGGAGTGGCCACCGGTGCGGCCTTCGGGGCTTCGCTGGCGATCAGCTTTTCGCTCCGGCCGGTAGCCCTGTTTGCCTTTGCCGGCGGAATGAGTACCCTTGCGGTCGTTATGGCACTCGGTACCGAGAAGTCCGGAAACCTGGGACAGACGCGGCTTGTCCTGGCCGGCGTCGTCGTCAGCAGTATCCTCGGGGCAGGGGTGACGCTTCTCAAGGTGTTGGCCGGCAACAGGATGGCGGCGATCGTCTTCTGGCTTCTGGGGAGTTTTTCCATATCCACCTGGGGCACCGTCCTGTGGGCGGCTGTGGCCGCCGCCTGTGTCCTGGGGCTCGGCATCATATCCCATCGAGACCTCGACGTGATTTCTTCCGGCGCCGCTCCCGGTTCGCTCGGGGTTGACGAAAAACGGTCGCGCGCCCTCCTTCTGGCCGGAAGTTCCCTGGCGACTTCCATTGCCGTTTCCATAAGCGGTGTGATCGGTTTTGTCGGCCTTGTCGTCCCGCATCTTCTCCGGCTGGTTTTCGGCCCGTCCCATTCACGGCTAGTTCCCATGGCCTTTCTTGGCGGAGGATTGCTTTTGCTTCTCGCCGACACGGCGGCCCGCAGCATGGGCGAGATGCCCGTCGGCGTCATAACGGCGCTGGTCGGCGGGCCCGTTTTCTGCTTTCTCCTGTGGAAAGGGAGATGAACGTGACAACACCTGATGCCGAAAGACTTGTCGTGCGGAACCTGCATGTCTCCTTCGGTCAGAGGAAGGTGGTCGATGACGTTTCCTTCGAGTTGCACGAAGGCGAAATCTGCGGCCTTCTGGGGCCGAACGGCAGCGGGAAGAGCTCTCTCCTTGGAGCCGTTGCGGGGATAGGGAAAAAGGACAGTGGAGAAATTCTTGCCGAAGGCCGGGACCTGTCGGGCATGACACGGCGGGATGTTGCGAAAAGAATCGCCGTTGTCCCCCAGCAGACGGTTTTTACCATGCCCTTCACGGTCCTCGAAATGGTGCTCATGGGGCGTTACCCGTCGGTGGGCCGTTTCGGAAGGATTTCAGACCGGGACATGCAAGAGGCCCGAATGGCCCTTGAAATGGCGGACCTCCCGGGTTTCGAGGAGCGTCTGACAACGGAATTGTCGGGTGGCGAGGCGCAGAGGGTGGCCCTTGCCAGGGCTCTTGCACAAAAGACGAACATCCTGCTGCTCGACGAGCCAACAAGCGCCCTCGACCCGAAGCACGCCATCTCCGTTTTTAACCTCCTCAGGGAAAGGCGGCGTCGGGGCGCTTCTGTACTCATCGCCCTTCATGACATAAATTCGGCTCTCCAGTGGTGTGATCGCATTCTCTTTCTGAAAGAAGGGCGCCTCGTGGACCTTCGTGGACCGGAAAGAGTGGATGCCCCTCTCCTCGTGTCCATCTTCGAGGTGGGGTGGGACATGTATCCGCTTCCAGGCGGCGGGACCGTCGCCTTTCCGAAGGCCTGAGGCGCCGCGAACGGCCCCGGGTGTCACGAAAGAAACAGGAAAAGTCCATTCAGGACGGCTCCCGCTGTGAGAGCCGAAACAATCATCACGCCGACGCTGGCGAGCATCCTCCCGATTCCGAGTTCCCTCCACAGCACGATGAACGTTGCGATGCATGGAAAGGTCATGGCCAGCACAACCACGGCGACGACCAGCTGGGAAGCCGACAGCCCCAGAGGCAGGAGCATTCCCACGGCCACGTCCTTCCTGAGAAGGCCGAGCAGCACGGGGCCGACTGCTGAAGACGGAAGACCCAGAACGGTTTTGAAAAAGGGGTCCAGAAATCCCGTCAGAACGTCCATGATGCCGGAGAGGTACAGTCCGTTGACGATCAAAACGCCCAGCAGCACCAGCGGGATGGCCTCGAAGATGAAGCCCTTGATCCGAAACCACAGCTTCAGGCCAAGCCCCTGTAAAGAAGGAACCCTGTAAGGCGGGATTTCCACGACGAGTTCGGGGCTGTAGCCCGGGAGAAGGGCGTGCAGTATTTTCCCGAGAATGATCCACGTCACCAGAAGCGCCCCGTAGACCATAAGAACGTATTTCCCGCCGAGATCGCCCAAAGCGCCGAAAATCATGGCCTGCAGACCCGCACAGGGAATCGCCACCGATATGAGCGTCGCGGCAATGAAGCGTTCCCTCGGGGATTCAAGGATCCTGGTGGCCAAAATCCCGGGGACATTGCACCCCAGACCGAGCAGATTGGGGACGATGGCGAAGCCATGGAGCCCGACGCGGTGCATCAGGGAATCGAACAAAACGGCAAGGCGCGGGAGATAGCCGGAATCCTCGAGGAGGCTCAGCACGGCGTAAAAGGCAACCACGTAGGGGAGTACCATGACAATCGGGACGTAAAGCCCCGTCGTCAGCAGGCCGAAGCTTTGCTCGAAGTCCAGATCCCCGTCGATGAGTGATCCGAGTATCAGCGAGTGCAGCAGGGTGCCGGGGCCGAGAAATTCCGACAAGCCGTTCAAAAGCGGCAGCCACAGGGATTCGAACAGCGGGTCCAGGATCAGGCCGATGGCGCCTTCGCCCAGCTGCCGGATAACCAGAAAGCCGGCAACGATGACAAAGAAACCGAGAACGGCTCCCCAGAAAGGATGGACGCTGGCGTCCTCGAAACGGTCTTTCAGGGTGTGATGGCGGTGAGTGACGGTCTGGACCTTGCCGATTATTTCGCCGATTTTCTTCCATCGGGTTTGGGAATCCATTTCGGTGAACCCGCCCGGCCTGCTTTCGTGAAGCCGCGCCACAAGTTCGCTGATTCCGCGGCCTGAAACGGCGACCGTCGGGACAACGGGAACTCCGAGCTCTTTTTCGAGGGCTTCGACGTCGATCTGTATTCCTTCGTGCCGCGCCTCGTCCACCATGTTCAGCGCAACAATGACATTCAGGCCCTTCTCGATGACCTGCAGGGCGAGGTAGAGATTGCGCTCGAGGACACAGGCGTCGAGGGTCACGATGACGATGTCCCCGCCTTCGTCTATGATCCTCTTCGCCACCGATTCGGCTTCATTGGTTGGATCGAGGGTATAGGCGCCGGGGACGTCGATCAGCTGGTAACAATCCTTTCCGTGGCGGAACCTTCCCTGGGTGAAGCCCACCGTCGTTCCCGGGTAGTTGGATGAAATGGCGTGGACGCCCGTCAGGCGGCTGAAAAGGGCGCTCTTTCCCACGTTGGGGTTTCCGACGAGAAGGATCTTCTTGTTGCACTCGTCTGCAGGGAGATTGCTCCCATGGTGAACGTTCAGGGGACAGGAATGACAACTTCCCGCGCCGGACGAGCAGGAAGAACGGTAATTCTTCATACCCGGCCGCCCGTCTCCAGGGTTTCCACCAGGATCTTCCCGGCGGCGCCATGCCCTATGGCGATTTGGCGCCCGTCTACGTCAAGGGTTATCGGGCCCCGAAAGGGCATGCCCGAAACCTTTTCGACAATTTTCCCAGCCCGGAGGCCGATGGCCTCGAGACGTCTTCCGCACATCCCTGGCGGCATTGCCATGATTTTTGCCTTTTCACCGTTCTTGAGCATGTAGAGTGAAGTCTTCACGAAAAACAGGCCTCCTCGCCGGTCGCGATGGGAAAATTAAAAGTTAGTCCCTCCAAACTTTTAAAACCATACCCGTGGAACACAGGTCTTGTCAAGACCTTTTCTCAACAAGAGACCTCTTCCTGATCGAAAATGACTTTGCCGCAAATATTCGTGCTGAATGTCCAAAAACCGGATTACCTGAACGGGGCGGGTGAACCTCGATCCGCAGCTTCCGGACTGCAAGATCTTCCCGAATGAACCATAGC
>JBNGCT010000098.1:0-4866 GCA_049974965.1 Thermovirgaceae bacterium | reverse complement strand
GCCGATCGCAGGGATAATATGAGAGTGGGCCGAATCCTGACATTATGCGGCCATAATAAGGGTTTCGTGGTTTTGTTCCAAGGGAGGTGATATGGAGGAAAGACCCGCAGCAATACCAGAAAGAGAGAATGAAAGAACCGTTTTGTACCAGGGGTAAAGGGAAACGAAACGAGATGGAGGGATACCGTATGAGTTACGGCAAGATTTTGCGTGTAGACCTTTCTTCGGGAAAGACAAGAACCGAAGAGGTCGATGAAAGATTCGCACGGCAGTACATCGGAGGAAGGGGCTACGCCTCCCGCCTCCTCCACAAGGAACTTCCCGCAAAGACGGACCCGCTCGGCCCGGAAAACATCCTCATCTTCGCCACAGGCCCGCTGACGGGCACCAGCGCACCCACCGGGGGGCGGTACATGGTTGTCACCAAAGGCCCCCTTAACGGATATATCGCTTCGAGCAACAGCGGGGGCATCTGGGGGGCTGAGCTCGCCAAAGCCGGGTATTTCATGGTCATCTTTACCGGGAAAGCCCGAAAACCGAGCTACCTCTGGATCAAGGACGAAACGGTGGAACTTCGTGATGCCGAAGGAATCTGGGGCCTCGACACCCATGCGGCTACGGACGCCCTGCTTGATGCGGTGGGGGACTCTTCGGCGAAGGTCTCCTGCATAGGCCCCGCAGGTGAAAGGATGTCCAAAATCGCCTGCATCATCAACGACAAGCACCGGGCCCCCGGACGCACCGGCGTCGGTGCAGTCATGGGGTCCAAAAACCTCAAGGCCGTCGTTGTAAAGGGAAGCGGCAAAGTTCCCATGGCCGATGAGAATGCCTTCAAGGCCGCCAGAGAGGCCGCATTGAAGAAGATCAAGAAAAACCCCGTCACCAGCGAGGGGCTTCCCGCCTACGGGACGGCCGTTCTGGTGAACATCATCAACAGCCTGGGGAGCTACCCCCACAAAAACTGGCAATTCGCCCAGATGGAAAACGCCGAGGCCCAGTCGGGCGAAACCCTGGCCAAGACCTTCCTCACCTCGAAACGGGGATGTTTCGCCTGCCCCATCCAGTGCGGCCGTGTGACCAGCCTGGGAGAAAAATCCGGCGAAGGGCCCGAATACGAGAGCATATGGGCCCTCGGCTCCAGTACAGGTGTGGAGGACCTCAAGCCTATAACGGAGGCGAACTACCTCTGCAACGAGCTCGGCCTCGACACCATCAGTGCCGGGTCCACCGTGGCCGCGGCGATGGAGCTCTACGAGAAGGGGTTCATCGGGAAAGATGAACTCGAGGGAGGGCCTGAACTCAAATTCGGGTCCGGGGAGGCCCTTGTCTACTGGATCGAAAAGATGGGCAAGGTTGAGGGCTTCGGCAAGAAGCTCGCAGAGGGCAGCTACCGCCTCGGTGAAGCCTACGGGCACCCCGAGTTTTCCATGAGCGTGAAAAAGCAGGAGATGCCCGCCTACGACGCGCGGGGCATCCAGGGGATCGGCCTCAACTATGCCACAAGCAACAGGGGCGGTTGTCATGTCCGCGGCTATACCATCTCCCCCGAGGTCCTCGGGCTTCCCGAGAAGATCGACCCCTGGGAAATCGAGGGCAAGGCACAGTGGGTGAAGACCTTCCAGGACCTGTCAGCCTCCATCGACGCCTCGGGAATGTGCCTTTTCACATCCTTCGCACTCGGCCCCGAGGACTATACGAATCTTCTCAAGGCACGGACGGGCTTCGACTATTCCGTGGAGGAGATCCTTGCCTGCGGGGAACGGATCTGGAACCTGGAGCGGCTTTTCAACCTTCGCGAAGGCCTTGACCCCGAATCGGAGGATACCCTGCCCAAACGCCTCCTCGAGGAACCCATCCCCGAGGGTCCGGCAAAGGGCAAGGTGAGCCGCCTGAAGGAGATGCTTCCCGAGTACTACGATCTCCGGGGCTGGGATACCAGGGGGCTCCCGACGGACAGGAAACTCGAGGAACTCGAGCTCAAGGGACTGAAATAGAGCGTATGGTCACCATCCGATACTTCGGACCCTTTCGCGACCTGACAAAGACCACCGAAGAGGAGGTCCCGGGCGGGCAAACCGTCCGGGATCTTCTGGGTCTTCTGGAAGCGCGATACGGGGAGATTTTCAGCCCTTCGGAACAACCGGTTCCCGTTGCGGGCCGACTGATCCTGCTGGTCAACGGAAGACATGTCCAGCATCTCGACGGCCTCGACACATACCTGTCCGACCAGGATGTGCTTTCCGTGTTCCCCCTTCTCGGCGGGGGCTAGGACGCCCCGCCTTCAGCAAAGGCGGTTATCGCGGTCCGCAGGAGCCCCGGCAGCACGTCCAGCGTGTAGGGAAGGTGCAGGCGTTCCGTGGGCTTGTGGGGGTCCTTCCCGGACACGCCGATGTTGAGCACCGGGATGTCGAGGGCCATGAGTTCCTTGACGGGGAGGCGGTAGACGCTCCCCCACCCGGGCATGTTCGCCGCGATACAGAAGGGGTCAAAGGCGCTGCCGCGATAGCCCAGGTAGCTGAGATCACAGATGCCGCCGAAAAAGCCGCGGATCCCCATGTCGGTTTTGTACGTGCCTTTCGCCTCGGCTGCCACCTTCCGGGCCACCTGCGTGGCAAGCCTGTCCGACGGCCGGTCTTCGGCATTTTCCCTGTGGGGATACCAGGGCGGCAGAAACCCCACGATGATCATCGGCCCCCTCGCGTTCCTCCGATCGCACAGCGCATCCAGAACGGCGAGGGATTTTTCCCTGTCATCGAGCCCTTCGTCGAGGGTTTCCACCGTTTCACGGATAAAATTCTTCAGGTCGGGAACGTCCCGGCCCGTTTCAGAGACAAACTCCTCGAAAGTCATGACTTTCGGGGGATGGGGCCGGTAGTCCCCGGCCCCCAGATTTTGAGCGGATCTTTCCAGATGATCAAGGGCCATGGAAAACGCCTTTTCGGCAAGACTTTTGAGGTCTTTTACGATCTCTGCAGGCCTTCGCCGGAGGGTCATCAGGTTATAGAAAGCCACGGCCCTGTCGGGAAGCGTCACAGAATAGCTTCTCCGGATGTCGCGCATGAAGAGGCAGGCCGGCGGAGGTGTCTTTTCTTCTCCCACGGATTCTGTGAAACCAGGATTGGCCTCCATGAGGTTGTTGCAGCAGGATGCGAGAAGCGTGGCGTTCAGACCCCGGAAATACTGCCCCACGTGGGAGCCGGCTCCAAGGCAGTAAAAAAAGGGCATCAGTTTGCCCGCCGTTCCCGTGAAGACCGTTTCCCCGGCCTCTTTGGGAGCCCCGGCGCTTGAAGGTTCCGTGAGGATCGCCCCCTTGTAGGTGAGGCCTTCCTGTTCCTGGAGTTCCGACAGAAAGCTGACGGCTCTGCGCATCCCCCGGGAACTGTCCTCCTCATCGGGGACGGCGAGAAAGAGGAGGTTCACGCCGAGAGTGCCCGGGCTTTCCGAGGCTTCGGCCAGCAAGGCCATTTCAACGGCCAGTCCGGCCTTCATGTCCATGATTCCCCGACCGAAAAGGTATTCTCCTGAAGCGAGGTCTTCCAGGACTTCTCCCTCGAGTCCGGCGTCCGCAAGGGCCCTGGTGTATTCGAGGGGTGAAAAGGCCAAATGGCGCAACGGGCCGAAATCCCCGACGCCCACCACGTCGTAGTGCCCCGTCAGGATGACCGTTTCCGTTTTTTGCGGCTTTGCTTTCAGCAGGCAGCCCACGATGCTCCGCCCAAATGGATCCCCGGCCAGAGGCACGTCGATGACGCTTTCCGGGTGCGTCTTCACCCAGGGGATGGTTTCAAGCTTCCGTCGTATGAACCGCCCTGTTTCCAATTCCTCAGGCGTTCGCGTCACGCCGGGGATTTTGACAAGATCGAGAATGAGTTGCAAAATGCTTTCCCTGGAAGCCTTAATCATTTCGATTCACCTCAAAGAGCCTTGGTTTTTGGGGACGCACTGGAATGCATGCAGTAGAATACAAGTATATCACCGGAAAAAGCGCCCGGTCGGGGAGAGAAAACCATGCACAGAATACGGAAATTTTTCGCAAGCCATTCCAAGCTTGCCGTGCTGACGCTGACCCACTTCATCAACGACATCCATGGTTCCTTTCTTCCCACATTCATCCCGCTCATCGTGGAACGCCTGGGCATTTCCTACGCCCAGGCGGGCCTTCTCCGGTCCCTTTCCGGCCTCATTCACATGGTCGTCCAGCCCATGGCGGGCTATATTTCAGATCTTTTCACGCGACCCTACGCCCTGATGGCAGGCCCCGTCATGACCGCTTTGGGGGCATCGCTGCTTCCGGCGTCGCCGACGTATGGGCTGGCGTTTCTCTTCGTGGGTCTCTGGGGATTCGGAAGCGCCGTCTACCACCCCTCAGGACACGGGGGCGTGGGATACGTGGAGGATCCGTCGAAACTCGCCTTCTTCCTCGCCATTTTTGCCGTGGGCGGGATCTTCGGGGCCACCGTCAGCCCGCTTTATGCCATCGCGATCTACAGGCTTTTCGGGAACACCCTGATGCCCTTCGCGGCCCTCGTTCCCGTGACATTGATCGGCTACCTGACATGGCGCATCATCCCCAAGCTGAAGGACAAAACCCACGACGCCAGACCCTCCCCCCTGGATTTCGTCAAGACCATGGCGGGAACCTTCAGGATCATCTACGCCATCTGGATCGTTGCCGTGTGCCGTGACACCGCCGTCAGCGGCGTGCGGTTTTTCCTGCCCCTGCTCATCGCCTCCAGGGGAGGGACCATCGTCAACGTGGGAACCATCCTTTTTACCATCAATATCATCGGGGCCGTCTCGCCCATGCTGGGAGGGCACATAGCCGATGCGACAGGCAGGAAAAAAGTCATCGCCTTCGGCATGCTC
>JBNGCT010000097.1:0-4868 GCA_049974965.1 Thermovirgaceae bacterium | reverse complement strand
GGGTTGCCTGATGAAAGAACAGGGACGATATTTTCTCAAGGACTCGATCCGGAAAAAGGTGGATTTTTCAAAGACGGACCAGTACCGGGGGGTGAAGCCGCCGCCGGTACAGAAACCATGTCCTGAGGATCGCGAAAGGATAGTCCTTCCCGAGCCGGAGGAACCGGGCGGGACGCTTCTGAGGGAGGCCATGGCCAAAAGGGTTTCCCGGAGGAACTTCAGCTGGGATCCCCTTTCGATGGAGGAGATGTCCTTTCTCCTGTGGGCGACACAGGGGATGAAGGAAAAGCCCGACGGAGGACATGCAAAACGTGTGGTCCCCTCCGCCGGTTGCCGTCACGCCCTTGAAACCTATCTTGCCGTCTTCAGGGTGTCGGGGCTCCCGAAAGGCGTTTACCGGTATCTTCCCCTCGAGCACGCCCTCGTGGAGGTGTCCAGGCCGGAAGCGGTGGAAGCCCTGACGGCCCGGGCGGCGCTTGGTCAGGCCTTCGCCGGGGCGGGCGCGGTGACCTTTCTGTGGACCGCCATCCCCTATCGAATGGAGTGGCGCTATGGCGATGCCTCCTACAAGGTGATCGCCCTCGACGCGGGCCACGTCTGTCAGAACCTTTACCTGGCATGCGAAGCCGTGTCCGCCGGGGCCTGCGCCATAGCGGCCTACGACCAAAAACTGGCTGATGAACTGGTAGGTGTTGACGGAGAAGAAGAGTTCGTCATCTACATGGCTGCGGTAGGGAAGGTCAAACACGCCCGATGACACCGGGAGGCTCAGACTGTTGTGACAGGAAATCCGAGTTGCCGGAACGGAAACCTTTGTGTTTCGTCCTCAATTGGATCGTTCTCTTGACGCCTCCCTGATAAAGTGCTATAGGATTAAGAAATAATTTTTGCGAAAGGAGGATGCCAGCGTGCAGAGGGACCCCATGAACATGTCGATGAACTGGTTTGGCTTTTATTATTACGGCGGCGTGGGACCCCCTCTGCGGTTCGGCGCTTAGGCGTCCGTGAGCCGACACGAGGCCGGGGTTCCCGAAAAAGGGGAACCCCGGCCTCTTTTTTGAGTCCAGGGGTTCATAAAAGGGGAGGAATGAAACATGAGTACTATAGCGGCGCTTCTGGTGATTGCGATTGTCTATGCTGCAGGTGACTTCGTGGCACAAAAGACGAAAGCGGTTTTTTCCATGCTGTTTGTTTCGGGCATCATTTTCATGGTGGGGTTCTGGTTCGGCATTCCCAAGACGCTTTTCGAGGATTCGGCTATCGTTCCCGTGGCTCTGGCCCTTATCCCCATGCTGATGGTCCACATGGGGACGCTCATGAAGCTCAGGGATCTCCGGGAAGAATGGAAGACGGTCATTATCGCCCTGGGAGCCATTGTGGCCGCCTCGGCAGCGCTCTTTCTCATCGGGTCTCCTTTGATCGGCAAGGAGTTCGCCGTTCCGGCGGCGGGCCCGATTTCGGGAGGCGTGGTGGCCACCCTGATCATGAGCGAGGCCGCCAAGGCCAAGGGACTGGAGACAGTGCTCGTCTTTTTGACGTTGCTTCTGGTGCTCCAGAATTTCGTCGGCCTGCCCATCGCCTCAGTCTGTTTGAACAGGGAGGGGCGGCGTCTCAGGGGACTCTTCCGCAAGGGAGAGGGAGTCACAGAGGCGAATGCGGGTGAAGAGGTTGTGGAAGAACACGAAAAACCGGCCTTGAGGGTTTTTCCCGAGACGCCGAAGGAACTCCAGACACCCTTTATCCTCATCATGAAAGCCATGCTGGTCGGATGGCTGGCTGTCCTGGTGGCGGGCCTGCTGGGTGATGTGATCAACAAGTTCGTCATGGCCCTGGCCTTTGGCATCCTGTTTTACGAAGCAGGGTTTCTGGAACACAAGATCCTGACGAAGGCCAGCGCCGAGGGACTGGCGCTTTTCGCCCTTCTGGTGCCCATTTTCATGAGCCTCAACAAGGCCACGCCCGACATGGTGATGTCTTTGATCGGACCCATCGTGATCGGCTTCGCCGTGGCACTGGTTGGCATCGTCGTTGTGGCTCTCCTTTCGGCGAAGATCTTCAGATACACCTGGGAAATGAGCCTGGCTATCGGAGTCTGCTGCCTTTTCGGCTTTCCGGCCACCTTCATCATTTCCAACGAGGTCGCCACAGCGCTGGGCGAGACGCCCGAAGAGCGGGAATTCGTCCTGACAGGGATCCTGCCCAAGATGCTGGTCTCGGGGTTCACCACGGTGACCATTGCATCGGTCTTTTTGGCCGGTTTTCTCGTGAATTTGCTGTAGCCTGAGGGGTGATGATTTTGGATATGGAAAGGTTTCGCAGTCTTGCAAAGGATCTGGAAGAGAAAGTCATCGAATTTCGTCATGATTTCCATGCCCATCCGGAACTCTCCTGGAAGGAAGAGCGAACCTCGAAAATCATCGAATCCGTTCTCGGGGAGCTTGGTTTTGAAAACATCCGTCGTGGCTTCGGGAGCACAGGATCCGGCGTTATCGCGGACATCGGAGGCAACGGGGAAAGCCCCATGGTGGCCATAAGGGCGGACATCGACGCTTTGCCTCTCGACGAGGCCGTCGAGGACCCTTGGAAATCGACAAACAAGGGAGTCATGCATGCCTGCGGTCACGACGCTCATGGGGCGATTCTTTTGGGCGTCGCCCATGTTTTGGCCGCCTTGAAGGAGGAGCTTCCCGGAAGGGTGCGCCTCATCTTCCAGCCGGCGGAGGAGTCCGGCCTGCACTCCGGTGCGAAACAGCTTGTCAGGGAAGGGGTTCTTGACGGTGTCGACGCCATCTGGGGGCTGCACGTCTGGGGTCCCCTTCCGGCTGGAAAGGTCGGATATCGGGCCGGCCCGGTAATGGCCTCGGCCGATATCTGGGAGGTGGAGGTCAAGGGCCGTGGCGGTCATGGTTCACGACCTCACGAGGCAGTGGATCCCACCATTGCCGCCGCGACGATCATCTCGACGGCGCAGACCATCGTGAGCCGGGAAATCGACCCCCAGGAGGCGGTGGTCCTCAGCGTGGGAAAGATCGAGTGCGGCACGGCGCCGAACATCATTCCCGAGACGGCGAAACTCACCGGCAACGTCCGAACCACGAGCCGGGTCATCAGGGAGGAAATGCCCGGGCGTATCCGGCGCATCGCCGAGGGAGTCGGGTCGGCTTTCAGGTGCGAGGCCGGGGTGAAGTTCCTTCCCGTGTATCCCGTTACCGTCAACGATAGAAAGATGGTGGAAATGCTCACTGAAACGGCCGGAGCCTTGATGGGTGAGGATGCTCTTGAGGAGCAGCCCGTCATCCTCGGATCGGAGGATTTCAGCTTCTACCAGGAAAGGGTCCCCGGCGCCTTCTTTTTTCTCGGGATGGGCGACTCCGAAAAAGGGACCGACGCCCAGCACCACAGCCCTGTCTTCAGAGCCAACGATGAGGTCCTCGCTGACGGCGTGACGCTCCTCTCGGCCCTGGCCTGGAGGTGGCTGGAACAGGCGTGACGCCTTCCGAGGACCCCGAAAAGGAAAGACACCTCCGGGGACGCCTGTCCCAGGCACGAGGCGACAGCGGCATTCTTCAGACCGTTGTTGTTAACAGGAGGAATATTCCCTCTTCCATGCTGCATGTCCCCGATTGACAGTCCGTTTCCCCTGTGACAAACAGGGGGCGTAAAAATTCGACAGGACCGGATCGTGACGAAACCGTCGAAGCAGCGAATCTCAACGAAGGAGCCCTTTTGTGCTAATATATCGATAAACGATAACGGATGGTGATATCAATGGACAAAGATTTTATCTCCGGCTTCATCAGGATCCACATCCTTTATCATGCAAGCCGCGAGCCGGTTTACGGTTTGTGGATCATTGAAGAGCTTGCCCGTCACGGGTACCGCCTGAGTCCGGGCACGATCTACCCGATGTTGCATTCGATGGGAAAAAAGGGGTACCTCCAGTGCAGGCCCGAAGTCATTGGTGGAAAGGTCCGGAAATATTACACCATCACCGCCAGGGGGCGGAAAATGCTCGAGGAGGCGATGGAAAAACTCCGCGAACTTGTCGGGGAAGTCCTCTAGAAGGCCGCAAGGAGAGTCCGTTATGGGGTTCCTTCTGGAAAGAGTCGCCTACAAGAACATTCTCGACATCGAGAGGCTGGAAATACCGCAAGGGAAAGTCACCTGCATCACCGGGGAAAGCGGCAGCGGCAAAACCACCCTTTTGCGGCTTTTGAACAATCTCATTTCGGCCGAGCGAGGCGTTGTTTTCTACAAGGGAGACAACGTGGACAGGATAGACCCGGTTGCGCTGCGTCGACGCGTGGTGATGCTGCCCCAAAACCCTGTCATGTTTCCGGGGACTGTCGCCGACAATTTGGGAATGAGCCTGGAATTGGCCGGCAAAGCCCCCAAACCGGAGAATGCTTTCACAAACATCCTGGAGAGGGTCAGACTCCGGAAAGGCCTCCGCGAAGATGCCGCGGATTTTTCCGGCGGCGAAAAACAGCGTCTGGCCCTGGCGCGGGTGCTTGTCCTCGAACCTGAGACGCTTCTTTTGGACGAGCCATCGTCGGCCCTTGACGAAAAGACCGAGGAGGAGGTCGTGACGAACGTGGTGGACTGCGCGAGAAAGGAAGGGCGGACGCTGGTGATGGTCCTCCATTCCCTGGAAATGGCCCGACGTTTCGCTAAAATGCTGGTCACCGTCCGGGGCGGGAATGTCTCCGTCGTGAAAAGGGAGGCGGGCCGATGAATGGTGTCGTCGATATCGGTTTGGTCAACCTTGCGGTGGGGTATGTCCTGGTCCTTCTGACAGCAGGGATTCTCAGGAAACGCCGGATCAAAAAAGAGACGGAACTTGTCATTGCCGTGCTCAGGATGACGGT
>JBNGCT010000096.1:0-4935 GCA_049974965.1 Thermovirgaceae bacterium | reverse complement strand
GAACCTTGCCGGACTTGGTCATCCTCGACCTGATGCTTCCGGGTCTCGACGGCTGGGAAATCTGCCGGCGCATGAAGGGAAACGCGGTCACCCGGGAGATTCCCGTGATCATGCTCACCGCCCGGCGTGATGAACGGGACGTGGTGGCGGGGCTCGAAATCGGCGCCGACGACTACCTGCGAAAGCCCTTTTCCATGTCGGAACTCGTGGCGCGCGTCCGGGCCCTGTTGCGTCGTGCGGGGCGAAGCACCGTTTCAGGGGAAAAGACTTCCATCGGCCCCCTAATGCTGGATCACGAAGCCGAAGCTGTCACTCTCCGGGGTGAACCCCTGGAACTCAGCCCCACGGAATACCGGCTCCTGGAGACGCTGGCCCGCTCCGCCGGACGGGTCCTCTCGAGGGAGGAACTCCTCGGCAAGGTCTGGGGGTATTACGCCGGGGACACCAGGACCGTTGACGTGCACATCTGGCGTCTCAGGCGGAAAATCGAGGATGACCCGGAGAACCCGAAAATGCTTCACACCCTTCGGGGGCGGGGATACCGGCTTCAGTGGGAGGCAGACGGAGAATGAGAACCCTGAAAGGGAGGATGACGGATCTCGTGGCGGTGGTGCTCGCCCTGGCTCTTCTGGCCGGATGGTTTGTCGTCGGCAACGGCATCGAAGAACGCATGCACCGTCAGGCGCGAAAATCCCTGCTCGACCAGATGGAACTTCTCGTCGGAGTCCTCGGCGAAACGGGGCTCGACGGGTTCAGCAAAGCTTTCGGGGACATCGAACCCGAGACGGGAACCCGCGTAACCGTCGTCAACATGGGCGGGAGGGTCCTGTTCGACACCCAGGCCGACCCGGCGACAATGGACAACCACGCCGACCGCCCGGAAATCCGGGAAGCCATGCTGAAAGGGACGGGCGTCTCGTCACGGTACAGCCGGAGCCTCGGCGAGGAACAGCTCTATATCGCCCGCCTGGCCACGGACCCCCGGGGCGACACCATGATTCTCCGGGCATCTGTCTCGCTCAGGAATATCCAGGAAGCCGTGAACGCCGCCAGGACCAGGCTCCTGTTTTCCCTGTTTCTTGCCGGCGGCGCTGCCATGGCGACGGGACTGTTCTTCCTCCGCCAGGTCACGAAACCCCTGGAGGATCTCACCCGTGCCGCCTTCACTCTCCAGGAAGGCCAGAAGCCCCGATTCCCCTCATCGGGCACACTGGAAGTCCAGCGGCTGGCCTCGGCACTGGAGGACATGTCGAACCGCCTCGAGGGGGCCATGGGCGATTTGCGTCGCGAGAAGGGCTATTTCCGCTTCCTCCTGGAATCACTCCCTGTGGGTGTCCTGGTCGTCGATGACGGCGGGCGGATCCGCTACGCCAATTCGGCCCTGTCGTCACTCCTCAGGGACGTCCCGGAAAAGATCGAGGGAACACCCTACCTTTCGGCCATAAAGGCTCCCGAACTTCTCGAACTCCTCGAAAAGGCCTACAAGGGCCGGAGCGGGCGGGCCGTCTTTTCCGTTCGCGGCGTGGAAGAAAAATTCCTGGAGGCACAGGTCATCAAGATCGACTGGGGTGTTCTGGCCGTACTGAACGACCTCACGGACCGGATGCGTCTCGAGCAGTCCCGGAAAGCCTTTGTCGCCGATGCCGGTCACGAGCTGCAGACACCCCTGACGGCCATCAGGGCGGCAGCCGAGCTTCTGGCCGACGACAAGGATCTGGACAACGAAAAACGCCGTTTTATAGCCAAAATGATCCTCACCCAGCAGGAGCGCATGACGGCTCTCGTGGATGACCTGCTTTTGCTGTCACGGCTGGAATCGGAGGTGCCCTCCGAAGAACCTGCGGAAATTGACCTGGCGGGACTTCTGGATTCCCTCGTGGAGAACATCCTCGCCAGCCCGCTGACCGAGCCAATCGAGGTTGAAACGGACATCGCCGGCCCGGCCGTCGTCAGCGGACGTCCGGGCGACCTCTGGCGCGCCTTCGGCAACATCCTGGACAACGCCGTCAAGTACACGAAAAAACGCTTCCAGGACAAACCGGGCGGGAAAATCCGCGTGACCCTCGGCCCTTCGGGGGACAGCTGGGAAATCGTCATCGAGGACAACGGCATCGGCGTCCCGCCGCAGGCAAAGGACATCATCTTCGAACGCTTCCAGCGGGCGGAGACGGACCGCTCCAGGGAAGGCCTCCCTTCCGGCGGCTACGGTCTGGGACTGGCCATCGCCAGGCGTATCTTCGAGTCCCACGGCGGGTCCATTACCGTGGGCGACAGCACCGAAGGAGCCCGCTTCACCGTATTGTTGCCTGCAGGTTACACCGAAGGCGAACCGGCCTGAAGAAACGACAGCAGGGCCTCTGCGGAAACGGCCATGACGGTGCTGGATTCCGGGCAGGATACGGCAAGCTGGGAGGACTCGGCGACAGCGGGCGGAAGGTCGACCCGGCGGACCTCCCGAAAGCCCATCTTGCGGAAATATTCCCGGGCCGTGGTCGTAAGCAGGAAGATTTCCGAAACCCCCTGCCCGACCGCCCACTTGGCGGCCCTTTCCACCAGGGCCCGGCCGACCCCCGTCTTCCGGAAGGTTTTTTCGACGGCCAGAGACCGCAGCAGACCCGCATGTCCGTAAAGTTCCATTCCGACCGTCCCGATAATCCGGCTTTCTTTTTCGGCGACAAGGAACCCGTTGATGAAGGTTTCAAGATCCACTGGTTCAAGTGCCGACTGAAGGAGGACTTCGGAAATTTTTTTCATGTCCTTTTCGGTCGCTTTCCTGATGTCGAATCCTGTTGTCCCCTCTTTCGACACGCCGCTTTTGACCGCCGAGACAAAGGCGCTCGCCAGGGAGCCGCTGATGTTCCGGGAAATCTCGACCGAGAGATCGGGAAACAGGTTTTGGAGTTCCTCTTCCGAGAAGGTGAAAATCCGCTCCCGTTCCACTGAAACGGACGAGAAGCCGGCTTACTCGAGCATCCGGCGATAGTCATCTTCAGGAACCGCCCCCGCCACGCAGCCGGCCCATGCGGACAGGCTGTCCTGGACCTCCACGGGCACCGGCCTCGTGAAGACCATGTCCGAGACGGCCATTCTTCCGCCCGCCGCAAGCACCCTGTGGATCTGGCGGAAAACCTTCCCCTTGTCGGGCGACAGGTTGATGACGCAGTTGGAAATCACCACGTCGACGCTGTCGTCGGGAAGGGGAATGTCTTCCAGGTACCCCTCCATGAAGGAGACATTCTCAATCCCCCACGCCTTTTGGTTGGCCCTGGCCCGTTCCAGCATTTCAGGCGTCATGTCCAGGCCGTACACCATCCCCTCGGGTCCCGTCTCCAGGGCGGCAAGAAAGACATCGTACCCCGTGCCGCAGCCCAGATCGAGAACCCGTTCCCCCTTCCGAAGGCCGGCCTTCTTCGTCGGACTGCCGCACCCGAAGGACCGACCCTGCATATTTTCGGGAATCTTTGAAAGCTCTTTTTCGTCGTAGATATCGGCTGTTATGGGATCACAGCCGGTGGAGCAGCATTCGCCGGATCCGCAGCAGGACGTCCCCGACTTTACGGCTTCGGCGTATTTCTTTTTGATTTCATCCCTGCGGTTATCCATTCTTTTCATCGAACCCCTTTCGAGCAACAAAAGCTTTGCGCCTGGCCTTCAGGCGGATCAACATCCTCAAGGGCATCGGCCAAGAGCCCCAGGCACTCGGACAGTGACTTTCGACCGGCTTCGGGGATTTCCTGCAGAACACGCCGGAAATACCCGTCCATAAGCCTTTCGACACCTTCGTAATGCTCCCGTCCCGTGTCGGTCAGGCCCAACCTCACATACCGCCGGTCAGGATACCCCGGGTGACGTTCTGCGAGCCCTTCCGATACCAGCGAATCGGCAAGCCGGCTCGCCGTGCTCTTGTCCACACCGAGCATGCCCGCCAGTTCCGTCACCGAGAGATCCACTGCCCGCCCAAGTACCGTCAGGCAGTGGCATTCGGCTATCGTCAGGCCGCAACAGTCCGCCCGGCCGCTTTCGAGCAGCCCCATGGCCCTGGCGATGCGGTTCAGCCTGTCACGGACGGCCCGCACCTGTATTTCATCAGACATGACCGTCACCTCGGAATATATGTTATATGCAACTGTTGTATATTGCAACTATATACCGAAAACTGCGACGAGACTCCTGCCACAGGCAATACACGAGTGAGGAAAACCGGCCCGAAAACCCCCTTTATTTCGAAAGAGGACTCTTTCTCGAGAATCAATCCCGGGTCACGCAACACGGACCATCTCGCTTTGCACTTTCTTTCTGATACGGGGTTTCAGGGCGGATTCCATGACGAGGTCAGCGGGCCTCTCGAGGATTTCCTCCAGGAAAAATTTCAGGTTGATGTATTTCCGGTAATCCGCAGGACTTGCAAAAGAGACCAGGATATCAATATCGCTTCCGGGCATAAGATCGTTGCGAACCGCTGACCCGAAGAGAAAAATTTTTTCGGCTCCAAGTTCTTTTATCAATTTTTCGTTTTCATGGATTTTCCGGATTATCTCCTGACGTTCCATTTTTCTTCTCTCCCGGGGGTATTTGCAATCATTATAGACGAACAGCTTTCCCAGCGAAAAACCTTTATGCCGGGCCGAGGACTTTCCTGAATGTTTGAGCTGCGGAACGGATGTCGGAAGCCCCGACGACAGCCCCGATGACGGCCACGCCCGAAGCGCCGCTTTGCAGGATTTCCGGCACACCAAAAGCGGTGATGCCCCCGATGGCGACGCAGGGCAGTGACACGGCCTGGACGACTTTCCGAAGGCCTTCGGGCCCGATGAGGCGGGTGTCCTTCTTGCTCCGTGTCGGGAAGACGGCCCCCACGCCAAGGTAATCGGCTCCGTTCTTTTCCGCTTCGACAGCCGCTTCCGGCGTCCGCGCCGTGGCCCCGATGATGAAATC
>JBNGCT010000095.1:0-5067 GCA_049974965.1 Thermovirgaceae bacterium | reverse complement strand
CCTTCAGACTCATTCCTTACTGGAAATCGAACCCCTCTTCAGACTCATACCATGTTGGAAAAGACTCACACTTATCATGCTATTCCGTTTTGTGATATTATTGGCAATGATACTGGATGGGAACCGGATTGAAGGGAGGGACCCATTCGTGCCAAAGATTACCTTTCCTCACGCGGGACACGAAAACCATCTTTGCTACCTTCACAACCTCGGCCTTCTCGAAGCGGATCTGGAGCATTACAAGGACCTCGTACAAGGGGCGCAGTTTATCTGCAGGAAATGCGGCCGCGCTGCGAAAAGCGCGGACAATCTCTGTGAGCCTGAAAAACTCTAGCCTGCCGGTAAAAGCGATCCACCCCGGGCACAGGAAACCCCCCGGGGTGGATTTCGTTTACCCCGAAAATCTTCAACAAGGGGAACAACCATGAACCAACCTCCCCTTCAGGGACTTCCGGCAAAACTTGTCACATCCCTCGAAGAACTCGCCCCTGAAGCCTGCCATTTAAGCGATTTTCTCGCTTCCCGCCCCGAGCCGTCGGGCCGTGAACACGTGGCGTGCTCTCTCCATGCCGATTTCCTGCACCGGTACGGTTTCGACACAAAAACAGGAATTTGCGGCTTCGAGACCGCTTTTTTCGCCAGAAAGAAGTGGGGCACGGGGGATCCCGTGGTGACATTGCTTGCAGAATATGACGCCCTGCCCGAGATCGGCCATGGCTGCGGCCATAACCTGGCGGGAGTTATGTCGTCTTTGGCGGCTGCAACAATTGTACGTTGCAGGGAATTTGAAAACGCTGAACTTCGTGTTCTCGGAACACCCTGCGAGGAAGACGGTGATGCCAAGGCGGTCATGACAGATCGCGGGCTCTTCGATGACACCGACATCGCGTTGATGATCCATCCTGCACCCGGTTTCACAACGGTTACGTTCCGCTCTGTCGCCTATTCCGTCAGGGAGGTCACTTTCCGTGAGCCCCCCGTCCGGGCCGATGCCAGTGAAACAGGCCTCCTCCCGGCGGAAGCACTTGACCGTTTCCGGCTCAGGCTGCTTTCCTTCCATGATGAAAGCTGTCCTGCCATGGTATCGCCGGCGTGTTTCGAGGACGGAGTTGAATCCTTTTCGGCAACAGGCCTGGCCAAAAGCAGATTCGCCTTCTTTTCCGCCCGCCGGAAGTTTCTCGATGACTTCCTGGGAAAGGTTCATGAAATGGCTGACGCCGAAACCAGGCGCCATGGGCTTCTCCTTTCGTGGAAAACCGTTGGTGCTGACCTGTCAGAATTCCTGCCGAACAAGACCGCAGAAAAGCACATGCTGAAGATCTTCCGCAAGCTGGACCTTTCTCAATATTCATCCCCGATGCTTCACGGTTCGGCTGATGTTGGAAACGTCAGCCGGGCATGCCCTGTGGTTCACCCCATGCTCGATGTGACGGGGGAAAAATTGCCCTGGCATTCCCGGGAATTCGCCGATGCCACGACCCGCCCGAAAGCCCATGAAGCCCTTGTCAGCGGAGCCGCCGCACTGGGCCTTTTCGTTGAGGGGTTCGCCCTTTCAGAGTCTTTCAGGCAGGCCGTGAGTGAAGAACACACCTCAAGGAACTGTTGAACCGTTATTTTCTGCTGCCTCCGCAAAATCAACAATTTTCCCGGGATTGAGTATCATGTTGGGGTCGAAAACCCTTTTGATGCCCCTGATCAGTTCCATTTGGGATTCGTCGAGAAACAGGTTCATGTATTTTTTCCGCTTCAGGCCGATTCCATGCTCACCGGAAAGGGTTCCCCCGAGCCCTGCCACCAGCCTGTAGAGGTCAAGCCGCGCCGCCTCGAGCACCTCGCGCCAGTCTTCGCGGTCCTCCCCGGCGAGGATGTTCACATGCATGTTGCCATCCCCGACATGCCCGAAATTCGCGCTCTCAAGGCCCCAGGAGGAACAGACATGCCCGATGCCCTTCATCAGTTGCGGGACAGCACTCGTCGGTACGACAAGGTCTTCCTTGGCGTATTTCGTATAGAAGGCGATTACGGCTTCGGCAATGTTTTTCCTGGCCTTCCAGAGCTGGTCCCGGAAGTTCCTGTTGTCCGCCACGAAGACCTCGAGGGCTCCGCCCTCGAAGCAAAGGTCCCCGACCTGCTCATACTGGTCGGCCAGCACCTCGGGATCACCGCCCTCAAGCTGCACTATCAGATGGGCGCCGGCATCGGCATAGGGGAGAGAACTACCGAGATACCTTGACACAAGCGACAGGGAAGTCCGGTCCATGAACTCCAGGGAGGACGGGATCAGTCCTGTCTCCCTGATGACCCTCGGGACGAAGGCAATGGCCTCGTCGACTCCCGGGAAAGGCACGAGAAGGTCCACCACGTGTTCCTGGCGGGGGACAAGTTTCAGTACCACTTTCGTCACCACGCCCAGGGTTCCCTCGGAGCCGACCAGAAGGTGGACCAGGTCCAGTCCCGTCACGTCCTTCCGGCGTTTGCCCCCGAACCAGCACACCCTCCCCGAGGGAAGGGCCACCTCCAGGGCGAGGACGTTCGCGCCGGTTGTCCCGTACTTGATGACCCTGTTCCCACCCGCATTTTCGGCGACGTTGCCTCCGATGAAGGAAGCGTCACCGCTGCAGGGGTCGCCGGCATATTCCAGGCCGTGCCTGGCGGCGGCAGCCTGGATTTCGGCCGTCACCACACCAGGTTCCGCTGTGATGGTGAGGTTTTCGAGGTCCACTTCCAGAATCCGGTTCATCCTGTCGAAAGCCATGACGATGCCGCCGCACGTGGGGACGGCGCCTCCCGAGAGTCCCGTTCCGGCACCGCGGGGGGTCACAGGTATTTTCCGGTCATTCGCGTAGGCGAGTACCGCCGCAACATGTTCCGTGCTTTCGGGAAAAACGACGACTTCAGCGCAGTAGAGCCTGTCCCAGAACTGGATTCCCACCTCGTCGCGGGAGTAGGTCTGCCGCTTTTCCTCATCAACGGCGACGTTGTGGGATCCGAGAATCTCTTCGAGGTCCCTGGTGTTGCGTTTTTCAACCGGTGCATATTCCATCATGCCCCGTAGCCCCCTTTCCTGGCTTTCAGGGCTTCAACAAGCCTGGGCAGGATGTCGAAAAGGTCTCCACAGAGCCCGAGGTCGGCCACTCTGAAGATGGGGGCTTCGGGATCCTTGTTTATGGCGACGATAAAATCCGCCGTCTGCATCCCCGCAAGATGCTGGACGGCCCCGGAAATCCCCACCGCCATGTAGACTTTCGGTGATACGACCTTGCCGCTCAATCCCACCTGGTGAGGATATCCGATCCACCGGTTGTCCACGGCGGCACGGCTCGCGCCCACTCCGCCATCCAAAAGCGAGGCAAGTTCATGGAGCATGGCGAAATTCTCGGGTTTTTTCATGCCCTTCCCGCCGGAAACCACGACCTCCCGGTCCTGGATGTTTCCATCCTTTTCGCCTGATTTTTCGAACCCCAGCGGCTCTATCCTGCTTTGGAAAACCCCCGCGGGAAGGTGAACGTTCCGGATCTCGACACACCTTGAGGGATCAGGGGCCGGCACCGGGAACGTCTTCGGGCGGACCGTCGCGATCTGCGGCCGGTGATCCGGAGTCCTTATGGTCGCCATGACATTCCCCCCGATGGCGGGTCTCGTCTGGAGCAGCTGGCCCGTTTCACCATCGATCTCGAGTCCCGTGCAATCCGCCGTCAATCCGGTCCCGAGTCCGGCCGCCACGGCGGGCATGACGGTCCTCCCGGCTGTTGTGGCGGGGGAAAGGACGATCGCCGGATTTATGTCCCGGATGATTTTTTCCACAATTCGCGCCTGGATCTCCTGGTTGAAGACGTCCAGCCTTTTATCTTTCGCGCGGATCACCACATCGGCTCCATATCCCCCCAGGGCATCGCAAGACAGGTCAAGTTCCCCAACCATCAGGAGTGTGACAACCTTTTCCCCCGTCACATCAGCCAGGCTTCTCGCCTTCGCCGTCAGCTCGAGGGTCGAGTCGTGAACCTTGCCGGTCCTGACTTCGCCGACAACAAGGATGTCACGTGTTCCGGCCGTTGACATGATTTTCACCCCCGGTCAGGACACCGCGCCTTTCCAGTTCGTCCACAAACTGTGCGATGCCCTTGTCAAGATCCTTTCCCCGATAGAAAAGCGGCGTTCTTTCCACCTGGGGATGAAAGATCCGCACCACCCTTGTCGGCGAGCCGGCAAGGCCGACTTCCCCGGGATCGAGGCCTAGATCTTCAAGGCCCCTGGTTTGGATCTGGATTCTGCGGCCTTTTTTCTTGCCTTCAAGCGTCGGCATGACAGGCTCGTTGAGATCTCTCAGAACCGTCAAGAGACAGGGCAGGGGCAAACGCTGCCTTTCGATGCCGTCTTCGACGGTCCGGGAGACAACCACGCCGGCACCCTCGTGAAAGGAAAGACCGCTGACGTAGGTGCTGAAGGGAAGGTCAAGCATGGCAGCCACCTCGGGCCCGACCTGACCGGTCTCACCGTCTGTGGCCTTCTCGCCGGCCAATATCAGGTCAAAGGGTCCATATTTCCTTATGGCCGCAGCAAGGGTCTTTGCGGTCGCCCAGGTATCGGCCGCGGCAAAGCGTGGATCGCTCAAAAAAAGCACTTCATCGGCCCCCAGGGCGATGGCCTCGCGGAGCGCCTTTTCGGCCTGCGGCGGTCCCATGGAGATGACGGAGATCCTCCCCCCGTCCTGCGGCCTTAAATCCAGGGCCGCCTGGAGAGCGTGCAGGTCGAGGGGGTTGATGATCGTTCCCGCTCCCTCGCGGATCATGGTTCCCTTTTCTTCGTCCATGCGGATTTCATCGGTATCGGGAACCTGCTTGAGCAAAACGGCGATATGCATCGGATCACGTCCATTTCCGAAGAAATTATGAATTTTCGATATACCGGCCGCAGCCGAAAAGCTTCCTGGGCCACAGTATAGACCATATGGGCATCATGCACCGATAACCTGCGGAAAAGTCCCGGGCCCCGTTCTCTCCATAACTTTACCCTCGATCCGCAGCTTCCGGACTGCAAGATCTTCCCGAATGAACCATAGCAAGGCTT
>JBNGCT010000094.1:0-5067 GCA_049974965.1 Thermovirgaceae bacterium | reverse complement strand
GGCGGTGAGCAATTCGTAGAGGGATGTCTCCCAGCCTGTGGCCGCCTCGACGAGCATGGGGATTTTCGACACAGGGTAGTGGCTCCTGGGCGCGAAGACGAAAAGGCATCCGCCCAGATGATTCATGAGGGCCCAGTGTTTCCAGAGGACCGAGATGCTCCGCAGTTTCCCGTCGTCGAAGGAAAGCAGGTCGGGCGGGTCGTCGACCCCCAGGCACCGGACGGTTTGAAAGCTCCAGGAATCGGGATTGGCAATCATCGTGTCGTGGGCGAACTGGACGTGGTCCGCCCCAACCGGCGCCAGGGCATACCCGAGGGAGAGGCCCGTCTTGCCCCGGGGCTCATGCATGGGGACCTCCTGGCCCTTGACGTGCATGGCGAGGACCTCGCTCGCCGGCCCCACCTGCCTGGAAGCCCTTCGGACGCCCTCCGACAGAAGGGCGCCGAAACTCCTTCGCGAGGCGATGGCATCAACGGCCTCCACCATGCCCTTGCTGTCACCGAAGCCGGTGACGCCGGCATTTGAGGCATCAATCAGCCCTTTTTCCACGCATTCCATGGCCCATGAAATGGTCACGCCGGTGGAAATGGTGTCCAGGCCCAGGGCGTTGCAGCGCTCGTGAGCCTTGCAGACGGCGTCCAGGTCCTCGACACCGCAGCAGGCCCCGAAGGCGGCCAGTGTTTCGTACTCGGGTCCGCCGTACCTGGGGTCCAGGTCCATGGGACCGCCCTCGACGACGCGCTTGCACTTCACCATGCAGGAAAAACATCCATGTCGTTCCTTCAGCAGCCTTTCGTTTATGACACGGCCGTCCACGTCCGCGGCCTTTTCGAAGGTCCCCTGGCGGAAATTTTTCGTGGGCAAAAGCCCCGCCTGATGATTGTTCAGGACCCCGCCGGTTGTTCCCAGTTCATAAAGTCCCGCTGAAAGGGGGTTGTCTTTCCACCCCCGGAAAACTTCGTGGCACTCCTTGAGAAGTTTCGGATCGGCTGGTTTTTCCGGTTTCGGTGCGGGGCAGGCGAGGGCCTTGAGTTTCTTGGAACCCAGGACGGCCCCCATGCCGGTTCTGCCGTTGGCGTGGCGCAGGTCGTTGATGACGCAGGCATAGCGGACCATCTGCTCGCCCGCCGGCCCGATGAAGATAGAGGTGATCTTTTCGCCGTGACCCTTTTTGAGTTCCTCCAATGTTGGCCCCGTTTCCTGCCCCCAGAGGCTTGAGGCATCTCGAATCTCCACGGCGCAGTCTTCGATCCAGAGATAAACTGGATCCTCCGACGCCCCGGTGATGACGATCATTTCAAGCCCCTGGTTTTTCATGGCCGGTCCGAAAAAGCCCCCGGCCTCGGTCTCACCATAGGCGCCTGTCAGGGGACTTCTGGCATACAGGCCGTACCTGCAAACGCCCGGGAAGGCCAGGCCGTTCAGAAGCCCCGCGGCCACGACCAAGGGGTTTTCGGGCCCCAGCGGGTCCGTCCCGGCATCCAGCCTTTCAAGCAAAACAGGCAAGGCGAGGCCCTTCATGCCCCCCCATTTCCGTCCTTCTTTCTCCGGAATGTCATCGTAGGTGACGATTTTTTCAGTCAGATCCACCCAGGCTCTTCTGCCTTTCCATGTCGTCATGAACATCACTCCGTTTCCTTCGGTTTTCCCTTTTCCCGTATATCAAGTTACCAGAAAACGTAAAACCCCGGGGGTCGTATCCTGGATTTATTACACAAAGGCCTGTTGGGGCCGTTTTTTCCCGGGTTTCACGTTTCCATCGGGGAGCGGAGATTGCCCATATTCCCGGAAACAGACCTTTGATTGTGAGAGATAGCCCCTGCTTCCCGGTGTGGATAGCTCGAAGGGCAACGCAGGTTTTTGGGTTTATAATTGAGAAAAAATCTCATTATCCTGGTTCGAGGAGGGCGACATGACCGATTTCGAAAAACCGTCTCTTTTGTTTCGCATCGAAATGGATTACCTGAAACCTTTTTTGCTGGGGCCGAGGGTCTACCGTCCCTACGTGGATAGTCTGGGACTTTCGGGCGCGGAGCGCGTCATGGACTACGGCTGCGGGAACGGCGTCTGCCTCGGGTATTTTGCCCGGGCCCTGGAAAAGGGTGGCACCGCCGTGGGGCTGGACAGCTCCCGTTACATGGTGGAAAAGGCGAAAAAGCGCCTCGCGGCTTTTCAGAACGTGCGAATCGTCCACGGGGACGCCATGAGCTCATCTTTCGACCCCGAAAGCTTTGACCTCGTCAGCATGGTCCATGTCCTGCACGACATCCCCCGTAAGAAGCGTTCCGGCGTCCTCGCAGGCCTGGCGAAGCTTCTCAGGTACGGAGGCAGGATGAGCCTTCTGGAGCCCACATCGCCCCGCCACGGGATTGCCCCTGAAGAAATCACGGAGCTCCTGTCCGGGGCGGGGTTTTCCGTCACGAAGATGACAAAAGAGGGCCGGCGGGTGCGGGTGACAGCCGCGAAAAGTGGAGCGGAAGCTTCTTTGGAGGGGCAACAGCAATCCGGAGCCCTATACCCCTGAAGGTATTCATTGACAAAGGCCAGCCACAGGCGTACAATTCAATAATGAGACCATTTATCAATAAACCGGTCGATGCGATTGGCAGGCCGGTTTCAAGAAAATCGGAGTGGTTTGAATGCCCTGGGTTCGAAGCGATCTGTGTGCGGGATGCGGGGTCTGTGTCGATTCATGCCCCGTCGATGCCATCGACATGAGTACGGGAAAGGCCGAAATCATCCAGAACCGGTGTATCAACTGCGGCAGGTGCTTGTCCGCCTGTCCCCAGGAAGCCATCAGGCCCAACGCCGAAAACCCGGAACTGGCAGGCCGTTTCAGGCGGATGCCGGGAGCGTTGCCAGGTCCTGGACCCGGATCCGGTATGGGACGGGGAACAGGGCGAGGCGGTGGGTTCGGCCGCGGAAAAGGTCGTGGCCGTGGGGGGGGCGGCGGCCGTGCCATGGGTCGATGAAAGCCTCTGCACCGGCTGCGGAATCTGCGTAGACTCCTGTCCGGGAAACGCCATAGCCCTCGACGGCGGAGTGGCCGTCATCGACATGGACGCGTGCATCCGTTGCGGAGAATGCCACGAATTTTGTCCCCGGGGTGCCATTTGTCATGACGGCGACCTGACGGAACAGCGCATCAACGAATCCGTCAGGCGGGTTGAAGAATGCATGGCCGCCTGCGAGAACATCCAGGGCGGGATACAGGCGGGGCAACAGTGTCTGGAGAGGTTTTTCCGCCACTACCGGAACGAACGGCGGATCATAGACGAAGTGGTCAAAAAGATTTCCCGTTTCAGGAAGCCACCTGCGGAAGAGGGGTCCTGAAACAGGATCTTGCGGATTTGCAGGTCGCATAATCACTGGTGCGGCCCAACAGGGGAGATGCGGAGGTGGAAGGCGAAAGGGCCGGTCCCTGGAAAGGACCGGCCCTTTCGCCTTCATTCCGGATGACTCACCGCCGCAGGAAGGGTGTCACTTGGCCAGCTTTGCCAGTGCGTCTTCTGCGGCCTTGACGATCTGGTAGCCTACGGGTGATGCCGTCAGGTGCGGATGGGTCCCGAACTGGACGGCGAAAAGCTCCGAGGCGGTAAGCCGCTTCTGGATGGCGAGTCCGAGGATGTTGGTCATCTCGCCGACGCTCTTGCCCCCGGCCACTTCGGCCCCGAGGATGGAGCCCCTGTCCCTTGCAAAAATGAGCTTCAGCCTGATATTGGAGGTGTCCTCGAACTTGCCCGGATGCCTGTCCACGCCTCCGGCCATGCCCGTGACGATCTCGAAACCCTCTTCTGAAGCGGCTGTCTCGGTGAGGCCCGCCACTCCGAGGGCCAGGCCGGCCAGGTCCGTGGAATAGATCCCGATATTGCGCTTGCTCTCTTTCACAAGTTTTATGCCGAAGAGGTTTGCCCCGGCCACACGACCCTCGAAGGTCGCCGTGGAGGCCAGCATCTGGCCGCTGGGCTTGCCCGTGAAAAAGTCACGTGGTTCGGCGCAGTCCCCGATGGCGAGCACGTCGGGACAGGATGTCCTCATGTATTCATCGGTCTGGACGCCGTTTTTGCTTGTAGCGATCCCCGCCTTGGCGGCGAGCTCGTCGTTGGGGCGGTACCCGATGGAGAAGATGACCATGTCGGCCTTTATCTTTCCTGATTCTTCAAGGACCACGCCGGAGACTTTCTTTTCCCCTTCCAGTCCCAGCAGCTTGTCATGCACCATTTTGATGCCCTTCTTTTCGAGGGCTTCCTTGGCCATGTCGCCGAAATCGGGGTCGAAACTTTTGCGGAGGATACGGCTCCGGTAGAGGACCGTCACGTTTTTCCCCAGCTTGTTGATCTCGTCGGCCACCTCCAGGGCGATGAACCCCGCGCCGACGATAACCACGTCCTGTACATCCTTGAGACGTTCATCCATGTCCTTGAGGTACCCGTAGGTCTTCGGCACGGTCAGGACGTTTTCGAGATGGCATCCGGGGACCTTGGGGAGAACAGGCCTCGAGCCCGTGGCCAGGACAAGTTTCCCGAACTTGACGGCCCTGCCGCCTTTCGTGAAAACGGTCTTGCAGTCCAGCCCGATCTCGGTGACCTCGTCCACGAGAAGGTCAATTCCTGAGACCTCGAGGACCTTTTCCGCAGGAAGCCTGTTTTCGTCGATGTTTTCGAGGGTGCCGAAGATGTAGGGGATTCCGCAGGGGATCATCGAGACGCTTTCCTTGTCGATCACCAGGATCTCCTTTTCCGGATACATCCTTTTCGCAGCCGTGGCCGCCGTCAAACCTCCCGCGCTCTTCCCGATGATGACAGCATCATATCCGGACTTGAGCGCGGCTTCCTGTTTTTCCATAACCAGCACCAACTCCCTTCAGGTATGTAAAGTTTCTTTGTATTTTGAGATAAAAATCTTTAACGGTCCGGAAAAGCCGCGAATATTGTAACATGATATAGAAAATCGTTTTCAGTAGAACACATTCGGGCCGCCGGGGAACAACCGTCTTCTTTCATGTTATTATCGCGCCATACAAACCCTTGAAAGGGAGGCGCCACGGACATGGTCAACGTGAAAGAA
>JBNGCT010000093.1:0-5669 GCA_049974965.1 Thermovirgaceae bacterium | reverse complement strand
AAGGAGGGGTGACATTTTCCCTGTCCCATACAGACACGTTACCCATGACATTTTCCCTGTCCGTTGACACCTCTTCCTGGCGTTCGCCCCGGAGGGTTTTCTTTCACCCCGACAAAACGTACAACCAGAAGGGGAGACTTATCACCGAAAGAAGTGTCGACGCGGTAACAGTCTGGGCAGCGTATTCCACATCCATCCCCATTCCTTTTGCAACCACGAAGTTGTTCACCGCAGCCGGCATTGCCGAGACCAGGACCACTGCGTCCCTGAGCATCGTTTCGACGGGCCACAGGTAAAATGCAAGCAGAACGAAGGCGGGGTGAAGGAGCAATTTGAACAACGAGTCAAACCAGGTGCTCCGAACCGCCCTGAAAAGATGGCTGAACTCGAGGCTGGCGCCAAGGGCCAGAAGAGCTACTCCACTTGCCGTGTCGCCGATGATCCGGAACGAGATGTCAATCGTTTCGGGAAGTTCTCTCACACCAAGCAACGAACCGCCAACTCCGAGAAAGCATCCCCATACCAGCGGGTTTTTCACCAGTCCCCGGGCGGTTTTCCCGATGGCTTTCAGGGATAACTCCCCGGAAAGCGCAGCCTGGGCCCAGGTGAGGGAAATCAGGTTGTATCCGAGAAGCCCGACGGCCAGAAAAAGCGTCACGCTTTCGAGCCCGGGCTCTCCGAAGGCCAGTGTAACGGCAGGGATGCCCATGAATATATTGTTGGACCTGATGGATACGAGAACCGTAACTGCCCTTCGCGTCCTTTTCTGGCCTTTTGTCAGGAAACGGGCTCCCAGCCAGGCAATGGCGGGAACCACAAGAAATGATGCGTGGATGGCCCAGAAAAGGTTCGGATTATCGAAAATCCCCGAACCAACGCGTAGCGTCGTCCGGAAGAGAAGCACGGGCAGCACTATCCAGTAGAGGACGCCCGTCAGCTGCCCGGCGGATTCCTTTGAAAGAAGCCCGATCTTCCGGATGACAAAACCCAGACCGATGACGAAAAACAGGGGCAGGACCATGGGAAGGCCTTGCATGGCAACCTCCATTGACTATTTTGGGCACCATCGTAAAGGTGGCTGTGAGAAAAGAGGGCCCCTTCCGCACTTGATGTCGCGGGAGGGCCCTCATTGCACGTCTTTCGCGTTTTCCCCCTAGAAGCGGCGCTCCCTGATCCTCGCGGCTTTCCCGCTGCGCTTTCTCAGGTAATACAGCTTCGCTCTCCTGACACGGCCGTGCCTGACCACTTCGATGCGATCAACGGACGGGCAATGAACCGGGAAAATCCTTTCGACACCTATCCCGCCGGAAACTTTCCTGACAGTGAAGGTTTCACGCACTCCCCCGTGCTTCCTGGCTATGACAACACCTTCGAAAACCTGTATGCGTTCCCTGTTTCCTTCCGTCACCCGGACATGCACCTTGACGGTGTCACCTGCTCGAAACTCGGGCAAATCCTTGCGCACAAACTTGTTTTCTACAAGAGCTATTTTCTGGTCCATCCTGTATCCCTCCCAGTAGGAACATTCATTCTATTCGGCAACGGGAACATCCAAAAAACCGGTCCAGCGTGACCGATAGGCTGCCGGGAAGCGACAGTTCTCCCTCTTCATCCTTGCCTTCGGCATCCCTCTTTGGGGAATCCGGGGACTGCTTCCCGCAACACCGGAAACAGAAGATAACGGGCTTCCCATTCTCGAGGACTTCCCTTTTGACCCGTCGCAGGGCTGTGCCTGTTCCATTTCGGAAATCTCCTGCGGGGACCACGCAAGGTTCGGCCTTTTCCCGCTTTTTTACCCATTCCGCCGCGGCCTCGATTCCTCCTGCGGCTTTCAGGAAACCCGCGCCCGCAGCTTCGGGTAAGCTTTCTTTCAACCTGTTCACACAATCCCTGGCGGTTTTTTCTCCCCTCACGGATACCAGGAATGCCTTTTTGCACCCCATTTCGGCTGCATCTTCTGCAAGTGCCGAAAGGACCTCCTCAGCCGTGCCTTCTTCATCGGGATCGACACTGAAAAGGGCGTAAACCCCTTTCCTGAGATAGGGCCGTATATCCGCATTCTCGAGAAGATCAGGCCTTCTTTCGAGGGTCCGCCTGATGGCCTCTTGTCTCCTCCAGGACCTTATCGCCCCGTGATCTCCGCTCAGAAGGATCTCGGGAACCCTTTTCCCCCGCCAGTTCGCCGGTCTCGTGTAATGGGGCGTGTCAAGCATTCCCCTGAAAAAGGAATCCTCTTCGACAGCCTCTGCTTTTCCCACGACCCCAGGGATGCGTCTTGAAACGGCATCCATCAGGGCCATCGCGGGAATCTCGCCCCCGGTCAAGACGAAATCTCCTAGGGAAACCTCCAGATCCACGAAGGATTCGACGAATCTTTCATCAACCCCTTCGTAGTGGCCGCACAGAAGGAGAAGGTGATTTTCCGTCGCCAGTTCTTCAACAAGCGCCTGTTCCAGCCTTCGCCCCTGAGGGCTCATGAGGATGACCTTTGAGGCGTTGCTTGCGGCCGCCTCGACAGCCTGTGCGAGAGGTTCCGCCATCATGACCATCCCGCCGCCCCCATAGGCGTAATCATCGATCTGGTTGTGCGGAGCTTCGGCGAAATCCCTGGGATTCAGCAATTCGTGGCTGATCAGGCCTTTTGCGGTTGCCCTGCCGATGATGCTGGTCCCGAAAAAGGGTTCGAAGAATTCGGGGAAGGCGCTGATCACCGTAAATTTCATAAATCCCACAATCCTTCGAGCAGGCGCACGGATATGATTCCACCGTCAAGGTCCACCACCCTGACAACGTCCCTCACGGCGGGAAGCATCTTTTTTGAACCGCCAGGCGTCTCGACGACGTAGATATCGTTGCCTCCGGTGCGGAACACCTCGATGACGACACCGAGCGTTTCGCCGCTTTCCTCGTCTTGCACGGAAAGGCCGATGATATCGTCGACCCAGAACCCGTCATCGGGCAATGGGACCCGGTCTTCCGGAGGTATCCGAACAAGGAGCCCCTTTATCGCCTCGGCCCCGTTCCTGTCGACAATCCTTGCGGCCTTTGCCAGGTATTGGCCTTTCCCTTCATGAAACCGCATCGAAAGGATTTTCAGGCTCATTCTGTGTCCGCCGTCAGGACTGTACAGTTCCAACCGGCCCATCTGTTCGAAGCGGGCGGGAAAATCCGTCAGCGGGACGATTCTGAATTCCCCACCGACGCCATGCGCTCCGGCGATCCTGCCGATGGTGACCAATTCCGTTGCGGACACGTTCACCACCTCAATCTTCCAGGATATCCACGTCCACCTTGTCGCCGGGCTTGACCGCCGCAGCCTTGGCGATCAGCCTGACTGCGTTGATTGTGGCTCCATGCTTGCCGATGACCCGACCGATATCCTCGGGGGCGGTCCTGACCGAAAGGTTCACCACCCCTGACTCCGTCCTTTGAGCCGTTACCCGGACTTCCTCCGGTTTCGTGACGATGTTTTTGACCACGAAACCCACAAGCGCCTCATATTCAGGTTCAGCCATGGGCCTCGCCTACTGCTTTTTGCCGGCCGTAAACTTTTCCCAGACGCCGCACTTGGCGAGCAGGGATCTGGCCGTTTCAGAGGGAAGTGCCCCGTTGCCCAGCCAATACAGTGCACGTTCCTCTTCGATCTTGATCTCCGAAGGTTCCTTCATGGGATCGTAGGTTCCGATCTGCTCGATGTAGGAACCGTCCCTCGGTGCCCGATGATCGGCCACCACAAGCCTGTAAAAGGGTTTTTTCTTCCGACCGAACCTTGCAAGTCTGATTCGTACCGCCATGTACATTGCACCTCCGTTTTTTTCAAGTCATCCAGGGCGGCAACATTCGCCTTTGATCTAAAATGCTAAAAGGGGAAACCACCCGGAAGCTTCATTCTTTTCCCGCCTTTGCCGAAACGTTTCATGAGTTCCTGCATCTGCTTGTGCTGGGCCAGCACCTGGTTGACAGCCTGCACCGTCGTCCCCGACCCTTTCGCGATCCGGCGCCTCCGGCTCCCCTTGATGATTTTCGGGTTCCGTCGCTCCTCGGGAGTCATGGAAAGAATCACGGCTTCTATCCGCTTGATACGGTCCTGGTCAACTTCGGTATCTGCCAGTCCCTTCAGCCTGTTTGCTCCGGGGACCATCTCGATGACCTTGTCAAGAGGCCCCATCTTTCTGAGCTGTCTGATCTGCTGGAGCAGATCAGACATGTCAAACCGTCCCTTGCGAAGGGATTTGGCCATCTCTTCAACGTCGGTGCCCTCGGCAGCCTGCCGGACCTTTTCCGCCAGACCCGCCACGTCGCCCATACCCAGGATTCTCTGGGCCATCCGTCCGGCGTCAAAGGCTTCCAGATCCTCTGTCCGCTCGCCGGTTCCGACGAATTTGACCGGAACCTCCGCCACGGCCCTGGCGCTCAAAAGCGCACCACCCCGGGCATCGCCATCCAGCTTGGTCATGACAAGGCCCGACAGTCCCAGCCTTTCGTGAAATGCCTTTGCCACGTCGACGGCTTCCTGTCCCGTCATGGCATCAAGCACCAGGAGGATCTCCCGCGGTTGGAGCTCCCTTTTCAGGTCTTCAAGCTCCTTCATCAGGTCCTCATCCATGTGGAGACGGCCGGCCGTGTCAAAAAGGAGCACATCGTACAACCGCTGTCGCGCATATTCATCGGCCCGCTTCACCAGGGAGACCACGTCCTTCTCTCCCGGTTCGGGTCCGTAAAAACCGATATTTTCCTGGTCTGCCAATATGGAAAGCTGCTGGACGGCGGCGGGCCGTTTCAGGTCACAGGCGACAACCAGCGGCTTGTGCCTGCCGGAAATGTTTTTGGCAATCTTGACACAACTTGTCGTCTTGCCCGCACCCTGCAGGCCCACGAGCAGGCAGCGCGTGGGAGGCTGGGACGCATAGTCCAGCCCGCCCCTGGTCTTGCCGCCCATCAGCTCCGTCATCTCCTCGAAAACGATGGCCTGCACCTGTTGTGCCGGAGTTATGGATTCCAGGACGGCCTTTCCCAGTGCCCTTTCACGGATGCGACCGACAAGGTCCTTGACGACCTTGTAGTTGACATCCCCTTCGAGCAGCGCACGCCTGACCTCCCTGGCAGCTTCCGTTACATCCTGTTCGGTAAGTTTTCCCCTGTCACGAAGTTTTCCAAAAACGCTCTCAAGCCTGTTTCTCAAGGAATCAAACATGCAGCTTGTCCGCTCCCCCCGTTTCCCCGGCTTCGACGAGTCCACCCATATCTTCGGCAAGGTCCGCCGGAAGCGGCAGCCCCCTGTCGGTGCAGAGGCGGCTGAGACTCTCAAGCAACTCCATCAGCCGGCTTTCCCTTTCAAGACAGCCGAGCAGTTCTTCAAGTTCTTCCAGCCGGTCTTTGGCTCGCTGGAAAAGGTCATGGACCCCCTGCCGGCTCATCCCGATGGTCTCGGCGATCTCCGCGAGTGACCAGTCCCTCTCGTGATGCAGGATGAAAACCTGTCGCTGCTTTTCCGTCAGGAGGGGCCCGTAAATGTCATACAACCGGTCCAGTTGTATCTTCTTTGATAATTTATCTTCCATGGCCGATCCCCTCCTGTGGGCAGAGTGATTATAGGGATTTTGCCACAGGGTGTCAAGGTCAATAACTTGACAGTGTGGCCGGACAGCGATAATGTCACCCTTTAAGGG
>JBNGCT010000092.1:0-5999 GCA_049974965.1 Thermovirgaceae bacterium | reverse complement strand
GCATACAGCTGCCCCGTCTGGGCGAGATAGGCCGTTCCTTCATCGAAATAGGGAACTTCGAAGAGCCCTGAAGCTCCTTCGCCGATGGATCCCGTGAGGATCGGGCTGTCAACGAGAAGGAAGCCTTCTCCGTGAAGGTATTCCCTCGCCGTCCAGATAACCTGGTCCCTGATCTTCATGACGGCGCGCTGGCGCTGGCTTCGCAGCCACAAATGCCGATTGTCAAGCAGAAAGTCGATGCCGTGTTCCTTTTTCCCGATGGGATACTCGTACTGCGGATTGTGAAAAACCTTCAGGCCGGTGACGGTCAGTTCGTAGCCCGACGGAGCCCTCTCGTCACTCTTGACGATACCTGTCACTTCAATGCAGGCCTCCAGCCAGAGGCCTTTCGCCTCCAGGAACGTGTCTTCGGGAACGTCGGCCCTGGCCATGACGGCCTGGACGAACCCTGTCCCGTCACGAAGCTGCAAAAAGTGGATTTTCCCGGAACTCCGTTTGTTGTACATCCATCCTTTGATGGTGACCTCGCGGCCTTCGTGTTCCGAGAGGTTTCTGATCGCGACCCAGGGTGCGGACATGGAAAATCCCCCTTCATGAATTCAGGAAAATGATTCATGTATCTTCATGTATGATACACTAACACAGATATTGACGCTTCACGATTGATTTCCCTGCACGGAACACATCTTCCCGAGCATTATCCGGGCCTCTTCCCAGCCGGAAGGAGAAACGATGATGGAGCACAACCCATCGACACTTGGATATTTGCGGGACGCCCTGACCGGCGACGCCGAAGCCGTCATGGACCAGATCGTGGCATGGAGAAGGGAATTTCACCAGTTCCCCGAACTGGCCTACGAGGAAAACATAACGGCCTCACGGGTTGCCGCGGCTCTCGACGCCATGCCGTCCATGGAGGTTGTAAGGGGACTTGGTACGGCGACGTCAGTCGTCGGTGTCCTCAGAAAGGATATCGACAGTCCGGCCCTTGTCCTGAGGGCCGACATGGACGCCCTCGCCGTGCAGGAAGAAACGGACCTGCCTTTTGCCTCCTGTTTCCCGGGGCTCATGCATGCCTGCGGGCACGATTCGCACATGGCATCCCTCCTGGGGGCGGCGAAAATCCTTTCAGCGCGGGCCGATGAACTCGACAGGCCCGTGATTTTTTTGTTCCAGCCTGCCGAAGAGGGCAAGGGCGGTGCCAGAAAGATCATAGAGGGGGGGCTGTTTACCTCCTATCATGTCAGACGGATGGCGGGATTGCATTTCTGGCCCATGACCCCCTATGGTCAGTTGAAGACGAAAAAGAAAACCCTGACGGCCCTTTCGGACCGGATTCACGTCGTCATCAAGGGTTCAGGCGCTCATGCCGCCTCTCCCCACCTGGGTGTGGATCCCACCATCGTTGCCGCTCATATCCTGCTTGCCGTCCAGAGCCTCCTGACCCGGGAGATGGATCCCATGGAAACGGCGGTCATTTCATTCGGACAGGTAGAAGCGGGTGAGGCATACAACATCATCCCCCAGTCAGCACACCTCTGGGGGACGCTCAGGACCTTTTCCGGCGAGATTCGGGACTATCTGCAGGACCGGCTCGAGGAGATGGTCCCCCTCATTGCACGGGGGCACAGGGCGATCGCCAGCGTGGAATACACCCGGAATTACCCGAGCCTGGTCAACGACGACGAAGTCACGGAAGATGTTTTTGCACTGGGACGGTCCTTTTTCGGGGAGGACCTCGTGGCTGAGATGCCGCGTCCGATACTCTCCGGGGAAGATTTTTCCTTTTATTCCCTGGAGGTCCCTGCCTGTTTCATGCTCCTGGGAACAGGCTCGGAACTCGGGCTTCATCACCCCCGATATGACGTGCCGGAGGAACTTTTGCCCGTGGCGTCAGCTTGGCTGGCCTTTTTGGGACTTATCCTGTAGCCTGCAAATGATTCAGGAAATTCATAATGTACAATAGACGCACAACTTGTCCATGCCGGGATTTTGATCCGCCCTGTCCGATTGTTCCCTGGGGCGGAAGGTTGATTTTTTGAAAAAGCGGGGGGATCTTGCCTTGACGATGCGCCTGGAAAACCGGATTCTCGAGCAGTGTGCCAGATGCAACGGAGAAAAATCATTCTGGTGGCGGGGGACCTGGTGGTCCCGGAGGGTTCTTTCCGACCTTGCGGGCAAATGTGAGGAAGTCCTTCGGGAGGCGGGGTTTCAGGAAGGAAGCCGGCTTGCCGTACTCCTGCCGAATTCTCCGGTCTTCCTTGCCCTGATGATTGCCGTGTGGAAACTGGGAGGGACACTGATCCCGCTCAACCTCCAGGCCGGGAAGGCGGCCATTGCGGCGAACCTCATGCATGCCGAAGCCTGTGGGGTCATGCTTCCCCAGGGAATGGAACAGATTGCGGAAGAGCTTTCGAAATCCGGAATCCCGGCGGCAACGACACCCCTTGAAGGGCCGCCCCCGGCTTTTTCTGCGCGATCCGTTTCCCGGTCGGACCCCGAAACGGCGGTTCTCTTCTACACGTCAGGAACGACGGGAACACCGAAAGCCGTACCCGTCAGCCACGCCAACCTGATTGACAATGTGGACCGGTCGGTGGAACACTTCACGGACCTCCAAGAAGGAGACACCTTCCTGAACGTGCTGCCAAACTTCCACGCCCTGGGGTTTACCACAAGCGGCCTGCTGCCCCTTGTGGGCGGATTTTCCCAGGTGATCCTTCCAACGTTTATGCCCGCGGAAACGACGCTGGAAGCGATACGGACGGCGGAGGTGTCCGTCGTTATCGCCGTCCCGACAATGATCACCCTGCTTTTGGGTGCCATAGCGAGGGGAGCCGCTGCGCCTGCGACACTGAGGATTCTCATATCCGGGGGGGACCGGTTCCCCGAAAGACTTGACGACCGGGCCAGAAAACTGTTCGGAGTCGGCGTGCTCGAGGGGTACGGCTTGACGGAGACATCCCCCGTCGTGTCGGTGAATCCGAATTACGCGTCAAAGAAACTTGGAACGGCCGGGACAATCCTTGACGGCTACGAGGTCGAAGTCCGGGATGGCGGGGGAAACGTTCTCACGCCATGCAGGGAAGGAACCCTGTGGCTGAGGGGTCCCTCGGTGTTCAAGGGTTATTTCCGGGATCCCGAAAAGACGGCGGAGAGGATAAAAGACGGCTGGTTCAATACCGGCGACGTAGTGCGCCTGGATGAGGACGGGTATCTCTTCATTCTCGACAGGGAAACGGATATCATCATCGTCGGCGGCTTCAACGTCTACCCCACGGAAGTCGAAGCCGTCCTGCAGGAAATTCCTGAAGTGAGGGAATCCGCCGTTGTTGGAGTTCCCCACCATGTCAGTGGGGAAATCGTGAAGGCCTATGTGGTCACAAATCCGGAAACACAGATACAGGTTCGGGAGATCCTTTCCTTTTGCCGGAACCGCCTGGCTCATTACAAGGTTCCGAGACGCGTGGAGTTTGTCGAGGAGCTTCCGCGCTCGAGCATCGGGAAGGTCCTGAAGCGGGAATTGCGCCGGAGATGACGTTTCCTGAAACAGCTGGAGGTGTGTGAAAAGCATGTTCGGCTTCGATGTCCGTCTCCTGTCGCCTCTCGGCCGGCAGGAAGCGGCCAGGATCAAGGAGTTTGTCGAAAAAAACGGTCTCGTCTTCGAGGAAGTTCCTGACGCCGCCGTCGTTGTCGAGGATCAGGGAGGAAGGATTGTCGGAACGGGAAGCCTGAAAGGGAAGGTCCTGAAAATGTTCACCGTTGATCCCCAGTGGCAGGAAGCCGGCCTCTCCGGAACCATGGCGACCCGTCTTGTCCAACATGCCCGCTCCGAGGGAATGACCCATCTTTTTGTTTTTACCCGGCCTGATTCGGCCTCCCGGTTCAAATCAATGGGCTTCAGGGAACTTGCCCGGTACGGTGAAGAGGCGGCGGTGCTTGAGATGGGACATCCCGGAATCGATGACTTCAGGGATTACCTGTCAGGCCTGAAGGCCGATTCCAGGGGCCGGAGCCCCGTAGCCGCCGTGGTGGTCAACTGCAACCCCTTCACCCTCGGGCACCGGTACCTCATCGAGCAGGCCTCGCAAAAGAGCGGCCACCTTTACGTGATCGTCGTGGAGGCGGACCTGTCGTCCTTTCCGTTCCGCCACCGTTTGGATCTCGTCAAAAAAGGGACCATGCACCTGCCGAATGCAACGGTCCTGCGCAGCGGCGACTACGCCGTGTCTCCGGCAACTTTCCCGTCCTATTTCATGAAGGGGTCTTCCGCACGGAAAGTGGCGTCCGTGCAGGCCCATCTGGACGTCACCATGTTCGCCAATCTTTTTGTTCCGGAACTTGGCATCGAAAGGCGATTCGTCGGGACGGAACCATACTGTCCCGTGACGGGGTCCTACAACGTGGCCATGAAGGATATTCTTCCGCCCCGGGGTGTTGAACTCCTGGAGATAGAACGCCTCCGGCTCGAGGATGGGACCGTAGTCTCGGCCTCGACGGTCAGGGACCTCGTCAGAAAAGATGACTGGGAAGGCGTCAGGCGCCTTGTTCCGAAAGAAACCTGGGAATACCTCCGTTCGGAAGAGGCCCGGCCGGTACTGGATCATCTGAAAGAACACGGGGGACGCCACTGAGAAAGGCGTTGGCACGAAAGCCGGGTGTTCATTCAACATGGCAAGATACGCAGGAACCGCCCTTCTTTTTTTTCAGCCTCCTCTTGCCCGCGTTGGCTTCAGCTGACGGCATTGCGCCGCTTGAAAGCCACAGCCTGATCCTCGCATTCGGAGACAGCATCACTTACGGTACGGGAGCCCCCGCAGGGGAGTCCTACCCAAATCGCCTGCAAGAACGACTCGGTGTCCCCGTGGTCAATGCCGGAGTCCCGGGCGAGGTGTCGGAAGAGGGAATCAATCGACTGTCGGGACTTCTGGTAAAACACAGACCGGCTCTCGTCATTCTTTGTCATGGGGGAAACGATCTGATCCGGGGGCTGCCTCACGAAAAGACGTCGGAAAACCTTCACGAAATGGCCCGGGCCGTCAAGGGAACCGCTGCCGACCTGGTCATCGTCGGTGTTCCGGAGCCAGGTCTTCGCATGGCGGTGCCGTCCTTTTACGAAGAGATCGCTCATGCAACGGGGTCTCTGTACGAAGGGACCTCGCTGCGGCGGATTCTTTTGGACCCGTCGCTCAAGAGTGATCCCATCCATCCCAATGCCGCAGGCTATGAACGGCTGGCGGAAGATCTCGCCACCCTTATCGAAAACGCCCAGTGGTAAGGATCTGGATTCCTGTCACAGGGCATACCGCAGTGGGGGGAATTCCCGTTTCAGGGCCTCTGGGAGACTTACAGCGACACCTTCGCCACCCACGAAAAGCGGGCCGACGGGAATGAAACGGCCCTTGCCGTACCCCTCAAACGCCAGCCTGTCGCTTTCGGTGTCGCCGAAATAAAGCACCTCGTCGAAGCCAAGGGTTTTTTCAAGCTTTATGAAGCCTTCCTGAGAAGGCTTGGCTATACCGTCATCGAGGGTGACGCAGGCTTCGTCGGGGAGATCGCCCCAGCCGAGAAGCGACAGCGCGAGGGAGAGTTCGGCACGGCTTCTTCCCGTGTAAATGCCTACAGGGTGCCCTAAAGATGTCCAATGCACCTTCAGCATGGGCCTTTCAAGATTCCAGAGTCCGCGCATCAGGATGCGGGAAGGTTTTCTTCCGCGGGCGCTTTCCAGTGTCCCGGCGCCGAAATAGATTTCATCACAAAGGTCACGGAGTTCCTTCAGGGGAATCTGCTTTCCGCAGGTTTCTATGACCCAGGGGACGGGGTCGGCGGTTCTGCAGGTACTGATGATCCGTCTCCAGCGTCCGGGGTTGAGCCTGCATTCCGAGAGGCGCCTTTTGCCCAGCGAGGCGACAAGGGAGAGGAATGTCCAGGCGATGGTGTAATCGTCGTTGAAGGATCCGTGGTTTTTTGTGATGTCGTAATGTGCCCTGGTGAAAGGC